>LUCC01000065.1 GCA_001593855.1 Candidatus Hecatellales archaeon B24
CCCGATAAGGGAGATAGACAACATACCCGTAGGCGGAGGGCAGCCGGGCCCCGTAACCCTGAAACTTCTAAAAGAATACAAAGAGGTCGTCCACGGCCGAAGGCCAAAATATGATAAATGGCTGACCTACGTGAAATAGAATCTTCCAGCATGGGCTAATACCCTGTTAAAAGCATAGGTTTGTCAGGCCTAGCTGTCTTGCATAGGATAAGGCTTCCCTGAATTCTTCCGGTTTAAGCCTTCTCCTGAGTTCCGGGATTTCTCCCGCCCTCCATTCAGGCCTATACTGGTCCATGAGGTTAACTCTAACCCAGTTTCCAAGGTTTCCAGCTATCCATTCGAGAATAGGCTTAGTGCAGCATTCCAGATGTCCTGGGAGCACCAGCACCCTTATGATGAGTTCACCGTTTTTCACCGCGTACAGGTGGTTTCTCCTAGCCGTTTCAACGTATGCTGGAGCTGAGGAAATACGCTCTGCACACTCGTCGCTTCCATACTTAAAGTCTAAGAGGTATATGTCTGCGAAGTCTGCCAGCATTCTCGCCGTTTCTTCACTATAGTAGGAATTACTGTTCCAGACTACAGGAATGTCTAGGTCTAAAAGATTGAAGGTTTCAAGCCACGCTGCCAGCCATGGGGTTGGCTCTCCCCCCACCAAGTTCACGTTTCTGCAGCCCTGCCTTTTCAGCTCTCTAACTATCTGAGCTACTACATTTTTCTCCTTTCTCAAACCACTGGGAGATAGTCCAGTTCTGGCAGTGGAGGCAGCGGATGGTGCAGCCCATGGTGAAAATGGTTCCGGAAGGAACAAGCTCAGGTTCTTCTCCAAGGTGGGCGAAATAGCTTGAAACCTCAGCTTGAACACCGCACCGGCAGAAGCCTTTCCCGCCTTTAAGCCTGTTAACCTTGCAGCGTCTCTCACATAAGTGGCATTCTTCGAGGATGCGCCTTGCGATTTCAGCTTTTAAATTTAAGTATGAAAGCTTCGGGAGAGGGAGGCCTTCAAAGCCTGTTTCGCTATTATCCAGCTCTTCCTCCAGTTTACGGTATTGGCTGGAAAGTTTGTTGTGGAGACTCCAAAGGTCTTCTAGAGGCATGTCAGGGCTGAAGTCTGCTTCAAGTCTTCTGGCGATTCTGAACTTGGCATGTTTACGCCCTTCGAGAACGGCAAAGTAGCGTTTAAGGCTTCTACGGCATTTCTCGTCTCCTAAGACTTCTAATGCGTCAGGTCGCATTATCCTCCACAAAAGGCTTCCAGCCTCACAAGTATTTTTGCGATAGCCAAACTTTAATTTAACCGGTTTTTCCTAGAAGCTTCCAGTAAAGCTTTTCTTTTCAACCGCAGATTTCATGCTGGAGGCGGTTTGATGCTTGTCGTTGGCGGGCCTGCCTCGGCGGAGCTTGCACGGAAGGTTGCACAGCTGGTCGGCTGCAGATTCGTGGAGGTTGAAGCCAGGAAGTTCCCAGATGGAGAATCCTACGTCAGGCTTACGAGGGAGGTTAAAGACGAGAAAACTGTTATAGTGCAGTCAACCTATCCTCCGCAGGACACCCATCTGCTTCAGCTTCTTCTCCTAGTAGACGCTGCCACCCGTTCTAGAGCCTCAGAGGTTACCGCCGTGGTTCCCTACATGGCTTACGCAAGGCAGGATAAGGTTTTCAGGCCTAACGAGCCTGTGAGCGCTGAAGTTGTTCTGAAGGTTTTAAGGGAGCTTGGAACTCGAAGAATAGTTACGGTTGACGTGCACAGCCCTGAAGTTTTCAGCAGGGTTGCAATGGAGCATGTTAACCTTTCAGCCATAGGAATTTTAGCCCGCCACTTTCTTGATTTAGGTTTTAAGGGAGTCTCAGCCTTTGCGCCTGACAGGAAGGCTGCTAGGATGGCTGAGGAAGCCTCTAAGATTCTGGGTGGAAGCTACGGCTGGTTCAGCAAGCAGAGGGACAGGGTTACAGGTGAGGTTTCCATGATGCTTGAGCGTGGGGAAGCTGAAGGCCGTGAAATCGTGATTTTCGATGACATCATCAGCAGCGGCGGAACGGTTATGATGGCTGCCAGAACGCTTAAGAAGGCTGGTGCAAGACGGGTTTACGCAGCCTGTACCCACGCCCTCACGAGTAGAGAGTCGTACATGAAAATCTTGAGCTCAGGAGTTGAAGACATAGTTTCCACGGATACTATTCCGACCTTTACCAGTAAGGTTTCGGTTGCAGGGCTTCTGGCTGAAACTCTTAGAAGCCTACTGTGATAGATAAGGCCTGCACGAGGTCGTGAAAGTCATCCCAGAGCAGGATGGCTCCCATAGCAAGGAAAAACTTTCCATAGCTCTTCCTGTGCTTCCAAGCTCCGAGAGCCATCATGGCCACGCCATACATCCAATGGTGGAGAGGCCTGTACATTTTAGGCAGAATAAGGCTGGCAAGCAATCCATACCACAGGGTTAGGCTTAAGAGGCCTAGGGAAACCCCGAAGACTACGGGTGTAACCACTCTAAGATTCAAACTTCAGCTCTCCCAGATATAGCATAAGCTATCTAAAAGTTCCAATATAAAACATTATAGCAGGAGAATAGGCTGGGAAATGAAGCTTTTCACAGTTCTGTCAGGGGAGCATCCTACGCTTCCAGCAGCAGAAGTTAGAGCCATCCTTGAAGCCGAATCCATGCCCTACAGGGAGGTTGAGGAGTTCCCCTGCCTTCTAAAGTTTGAGGCTTCCCGGAAAGCTTTGGAAGCTGTCAAGCTTAGAGCTGCCTACAGCCGCCTCTGCGGAATGGAAATTTTCAGCTGCAAGGCTGAAGCAGGAGAAATCTTAGAGAGGTGTAGGGAAACCTCCTTCGAAGACTTCATAAGCCCCGGTGAAAGCTTCGCTGTAAGGGTTAGAAGGATTTGCGGTGCTGAGAAGGTGGAGAAGCCTCTTGAACTTGAAAGGGAAATCGGAGCTATGATATGGCGCAGAGTTAAAGGGGTGAAGGTAGACCTGAAAAGGCCTGAGAAGCTTTTCATAGGTTTAACGCTTAAGAATGGAGACTTCCTTTTCGGGGTTTCCCTCTGGCAGATTCCCTTCAAGGATTTCTCAGCCAGGAAGCCTGCTAGGAAGCCTTTTTCTCACCCTTCAACTCTTCAGCCTAAATTTGCAAGGTGTATGGTTAACCTTTCAAGGGTTAAGCGTGGAGGTGTCCTATATGACCCCTTCTGCGGCGCTGGAACCATCCTTGTAGAAGCCGGGCTTATAGGGGTTAAACCTTTAGGCGGAGACCTTCAAACAGGAATGGTTATGGGAGCCAGAGAAAACCTGCTCCATTACAGGGCTGGAAGCCCCCTTCTGATGGTGGCAGACGCCCTTCACCCTCCTGTTAGGCTTGTGGACGCCATAGCCACGGATCCCCCCTACGGTAGGTCTGCCAGCACTGCTGGTAGAAGGTTTGAAGAGCTTTTGGAGGGCTTTCTTAATGCTTCAGCTGAAATTCTCTCGGATGGAGGCTTCCTGTGCATGGCTTCCCCTCTTGAGGCGGGAGTTCCTGCAATGGCTGAGAGCCTAGGATTTAAAACCGTGGAAAAACATGCAATACATATCCATAGAAGCCTTACCAGGCTTGTGGTTGTGCTGAGGCTGAAGTAGGTTTGAGGCTGAGCTTAACCTTCCTTGGTACAAGTGCGGGAATTCCCTCAGTTGAGCGGAGCCTTCCAAGTGTAGCCTTAAAATATAAACGGTGGACCCTGCTGTTCGACTGCGGTGAAGGAACGCAGAGGCAGATGATGAAAGCCCGAATAGGCTTCTCGAAACCGATAAAAATCTTCATAACCCACCTTCACGGAGACCACATCTTCGGCCTTTTAGGCCTTCTTCAAACCATGAACCTGCTGGGGCGTGAAAGGGAGCTTGAAATCTACGGACCTACGGGTTTAAAGGGTTTCCTCGAGTCAGCTATGGACTATTCGCTGGCAGGGTTAAGGTTTCCTTTAGAGGTTAAGGAGATTTCAAGCGGCTCAACGGTTAAAGGGGAGGGCTTTAAGGTTAGGGCTAGGCTTGCCATGCACTCCATCCCCAACCTAGCCTACTCCTTCGAGGAGGATAAACACCCTGGGAAATTCCATGTGGAAAAGGCGTTAAGGCTTGGAGTGCCGAAGGGTCCTCTATGGCATCGGCTTCAGCACGGAAGAAAAGTTAAGCTTCCCGATGGAAGGGAAATAAAGCCAAGCCAGGTGGTAGACCCCCCTAAGCCTGGGGTGAAAATAGTCTATTCGGGAGACACCAAGCCGTGTAGGGCTGTTCTCGAGCTGGCGAGAGGGGCAGACCTTCTTATTCACGAGTGCACCTTCGACGACAGCTTAGCTGAGAGGGCGGAAGCAGAATATCACAGCACGCCGAAGGGGGCTTCAACCTTAGCCCTGAAAGCAGGCGTTAAACAGCTCATCCTGACCCATCTCAGCACACGATATAGAGAAGACGGAATCCTGCTAGAGCAGGCAAGGAAAAACTTTCCTAAAACGCTGGTTGCCAGGGACTTAATGAAATTGGAGCTTTAAGGCTAGTCTGAAACTATCATGGTTAATGTTGACCTTACTTTATCCAAGTTTCTAATGTGCTTGTAAATGTAGTTTTTCAGCCCGCTTAGAGTTTCAAATTCAACCTCGGCGATAAGGTCGTAAATGCCGTAGACGGAGTGAGCTTCCTTAACCTTTGGAAGCCTACGCAGCTTCTTAAGGACATCTGGCTCAGCTCCCATTTCCACGTTTATCAGAACATACGCCATGGGCAAGAGGCTTCCACCTGAATGGTTTAAAACGGTTTTCAAGAATAAAAAGGCTTTTATTTTTTACGCCAGCCCCGAATCATGCTTTTAAGGGTTTTAAGGCTTTCATAGGGCTCCTGAACGGATTCCACGATCAGGTAGCCGCTGAAGGAAGCCTTCTTTAAGGCTTTAAGGGTTGAAGGCCAGTCTATTATGCCGTTTCCAATTTTCAGGTGGGAATCTTCGTCTCCAAAGTTGTCGTGAAGATGAATATGGCTTATTTTCCCTTTAAACTTTCTAATGAAAGCCTCCACCTGCCCCACGGTTTGGGCATGACCTACGTCTAGGGCTAAACCTAAACCTTCCAAGGATCTCTCCGAGAAGAAGGCTTCGAACTCTTCAACGGTTGACAGGAGAGGCCAGTCTCCTTTAGGCATGTTTTCGATGGCAAGGTGGACGCCTAGGTTTTCAGCCTTTTTTAGAAGTATGCGAACTGATTCGGAGTTTACTTTGAGGGATTTCTTAGGGTAGAAGTATTCTAGGGGGCCTTTGAATCCTGGGTGAATGACAACGGTTCCAGCGTCAACCTTGTAAGCCTTCATGACAG
>LUCC01000066.1:0-4403 GCA_001593855.1 Candidatus Hecatellales archaeon B24
TTTTTAAGGTCTACCTTTCTGATTTTCCCTTCCACTCCAGCGTAGGCTCCGCGGAGTATGCGGACGGTGTCCCCCTTCCTCACGGGGAAAGATTTTACGCCGTATTTTATTTTTAAGTCGGGGGATAGGTGGGCTGAAAGTATTTTATGTCTGACATGCTGGGAAGCCTGATACATGGATTTCCGCTGGCTTGAGGGTTTAACCGATGAACGCTTCAACCTTTCCACCTTAAACTATCATGCTGGCCATGCTGGCTATTCTCGGCCACCTCTCCGCTGCCTCTTTGGCTACGGGCCCCCTGATTTCGCTTCCCTTAAGCTCCCCTTCCATCGTCATGACTACCGCAGCGTTATCTTCAAACTGGATGACGGTTCCGTCAGCCCTCCGGTAGGGCATCCTCTGCCTGATTATTACGGCAGGGAAAATTTGCTTTCTCATGTCAGGAGTTCCCTTCTTCACGGAAACCATCACTAGGTCGCCAACCTTGGCTGTGGGAATTCTCCTAATTCTGCCCTTGTAGCCTATAACCTGGATGATTTTCAGCTCTTTAGCCCCAGTGTTATCAGCGCATCTCACCATGGCCCCTGCAGGCAGGCCTCTGGCAACCTTAGGCCGGTATTCAACTATCCCCCTAGCGCTTACAGCCCTAGATTTCGGAGCAGGCATCAGCCACCCCTCTCAACCTTTTCAACCACAACCCATGAAACAGTTTTACTTAGAGGCCTGCATTCAGCAATCTTCACGATGTCGCCTTCATCCACCTTGAAGCAGGGAGGACAGTGAGCGGATATCCGGCTTCTCCTCCTCTCATAACGCATATACTTTGGAACGTAGTGGAGGTAGTCCCGCTGGACGACAACCGTGCCCTTCATCCTGGCGCTTACAACTTTCCCTTGGAGAAGCCTTTTTCTTACAGGCAGGCTTCCGTGGAAGGGGCAATACTTATCCTCGCAGGTTTCCTCCGGAGGCCTGACGGGAAGACCTATGTTTCTAGCCTTAACAGACCCAGCCATAGGTTACCATCTCCTGGTAAGGATTTTTTTAACCCTGTCCTCCGGCCTCCCCAGGATTCTCCAGCCTTCAACCTCTACGCACCTTCCGTCTGGAAGCTTGAAGTGGAAGGTTGAAACCTTTTTAGGAACCCGCTTAAACCTTCCGTCGGAGAGAATTACCAGCATGTTTCTTGTTTCATCTACGATTCTGCCTGAGATGCCTACGTAGCCTTTATGGCTGCTGCCTGCAACTTTAACCTCTAAGCCTATGAGCTCGTGCCTAGCCAGGTTTCGAGGCGTTAGCGGCATGTACTCAGCCTCCCTTCAACTCCTCTTCTCTTTGAACGGTTAAAAGGCGGGCTATAGACTTCTTAAGCTCTCTTAGGGCTGAAGGATTCTCAACCTTGCCCTTCGTCTTCATATCCGTTCTAAGCTTCATAAGCTCGGCTCTAAGCTCCTCTATCTTTTTAGACCTTTCCTCCCGGCTCATCCGCCTGGCTTCCTCAGCGCTAAGCGCCGGCATCGGCTTTCACCTTTTCTCCAGCTTCCCCGCCTTCAGCTTTTTCCTCTGAGGGTTTTTCAGCTTCCTCAGCCGGCTTAGCTTCCAGCTCTGGAGGGGGCTCGACGATTTTCACGTAGTCGGGGGAGGTGTAGTCTGGAGGCACTATGGTTACCTGGATTCCGAAAAGCCCCGGCTTCAGCAGCGTGTAGGCTACAGCTCTCCTCACATGCTTGAGAACGGGGTCTCCAACCTTGGGCAGATATCCAGCCTTAAACTTCTCGTAGCGGGCACGTTCAGTGGTAAGCTTTCCGCTTATGATTATTTCGCAGCCTAAGGCTCCAGCGTTCATAATGCTGTTAAGCGCCCAGTAGCAGGCCCGGCGGAAGTGCACTCCACGCTCCAAGGCACTGGCAACTTTAGAGGCCATAATGTAGGGGTTAAGCTCTGGAACAGGAACCTCGGCTACGGCTATCTGAGGGTTGAAAAGGCCGAAACGCTCCTCAAGGGTTCTGGCTAAACGCTTGATGTTTTCTCCGCCTCGGCCTATAACTATGCCGGGCCTTACAGCGTAAATGGTCACCCGGGT
Organism: Candidatus Hecatellales archaeon B24; assembly: GCA_001593855.1. Lineage (GTDB taxonomy): Archaea > Thermoproteota > Bathyarchaeia > Hecatellales > Hecatellaceae > B25. The sequence goes on from LUCC01000066.1 coordinate 2,081, forward strand.
GCCTAGAGGGGTTTTCGCCAGGTCTACGCCGCCGTATCCGGCTCTGGAAAGCTCGCGGCTGAGAAACTCGTCTACCGAAGCCCTACGCTTATTCTCTGCAAGTATATGCTTCACAGCCGACATATCCCTTATGGCACCCGTGCAAACCCGAACTGGGAGTGCTTTAGACAAATAAATAAAGCAAAGCTTTAAACCTTACCCTCTGCGGAAGCCGTTGAAGACGCCTCCAGAAGCTATGCTGGAGAAAATCAGAAGAGTTTTGAGGCTTCCACGGTTCTTCTCAAGCACTCCAACGCGCAGGCGTAGGTTGGAAAACTGCTCAGCCCGCATTCAGGTCCAGCGTAGGGAATTCTTTCCTTCCCGAAGAATTCTATGGCAGCCTTAACCCTAGCCCTCATGGCTTCCACGTTTTCTAGGAAGAAATCCGGCGTGGTTTCCCCCTTCTTAATGTCCGACCAGACTTCTCCGATTTTCTGCTCTATGCTTCCAGCTTCGCCCTGTCTTTTCAGTTTTTCAGCTATGAGGCTGTCGAAGTCCGTTAGGGCTATGCTGGCCTTAAGAAACTTGTCTTTCTCTTCAACCAGCTTCTTCGCCTTGGCGGAGGAGTAAATGGAGTCGCCAACGTGGGATTCCACTATTTGAAGGTTTTCCAGGTCCCAGAAAAGTTCGTTCCGGGTGTCGTGGAGGTGTAGAACTGTTTCGACCTTCCGGCTTTTCGCCTCCCAGAAGATTCTATCCCAAGCCTTCAGAAGCTCCTCTCTTCCAGGTGAACCATAGTCGAGCAGAGAGTCGTCCACCGTGCCGAAGACAGGCTCGTCAAGGCTTAACATGGAAACCTCAATTTTTCCTTTCCTGAAAAAGTTTTTTGAAGCCACCTCAGCTATAACTTCGCCTAAATCCCTGAAGAGTTCAGCGTCTCTCTCCAGGAACAGGGAAGCCAGCGTGTAGGGCCCGGTTATGCAAACTTTAACCTTCAATTTTTCCGGGGGCTTTTCAAGTCTTTCAAGAACTCTTCCCGCTTCAGCCCTTAAAACCTGAACTTCGGGAAGCATTCCCATGCCCGGTTTAAGGCGAAGCCTTTCAGCCACGTAGGCTCCTTCAACCTTCATCAGCCCTTCAAACATCTCGAGGAACATCTGGTTCATGTCTCTAAGCTGGGGATAGTTCGGAACATCCATTCCGGCTTTAACCTTATCGGTGAAAACCTCTACGATTTTGCCTATGAAGTATCTAGCAGACTTCTCCTGGGTTTCACCTGCCTGGAAGGCTTTGAGGCCTTGGGTGAAGGCTTCTATGCTTCCGGTGAAGGGCATACTTCCAACATCATAGGTGGAAACCATAACCGTCTAAACCTCTCAGAAGCTAAAGGAAAAACCCTTTTAAGGCTTAAAAACCTGTTTGGAGGTTAGGCTTCTACGGCTGCAAGCTCTACGTGGGTTAGCTCTTGGAAGTAGGGGGTGCTTCTGCCGAAGGCCCTTGGCATGTACTTTCTTATCTTGGGTCCACGCTGGGCTGCAGCATGCACGATTTTAAGCCTATCCGAGTCTAACCCCTTCTCGGAGGCGTTCGCCTCTAGGGCTTCCAGGACTTTCAGGATGGTTTTAGAAGCCTTCTTAGGGTAGCGGCCTGCATGCCAGCCTTCAAGACCTCTTCTATGGCCTACCTTCCCGTGGTGGCGTCGGAAGGCTATAGGCTTTCTGCCTTCTGCAACGTCTTCTAAAAGCTTCTTCGCGTCTTCAAGTTTAAGCCCTTTGATGGCTGAACAGATTTCCCTTGCATGTTTAGGCGAGATTCGGAGGTCTCTGCCGCTGGCTATGGCTGTTTTCTCAGGTTCTTTAGGCTTGAAGGAGTACCCCCAGCTTGGCAACCCTCTCAACCCTTTAAGGGTGAACTGGAGAATTAAGGTTTTGAAACCCGGTAATAAGGCTTCCTATTCTAGCCCAAGCCTTTCCCGAGGTTTCCTCCTGGTTTTCGGTTTAAACTGCTTATAAAGCTCCGGTCTCACAGCCTCCAAGATTTCGACTTTTCGGCCTAGGTATTCGGCTGCAGATAAGACTTTGACTTTCCTAGACCTGGCAGCCTTATAGAGGGGGGATGCTAAGGTACGGTAGTTCAGGTCTCTCATGAAGTGGTGGTCTAAGATAACCGTTTCCACGGGGGTTTCAGCTATTATCCGCTTAAGGTTTTCCAGGGCGGAAGCCAGGTTTTCAACGGTGTAGCGGTAGCCCAGCATGTAGGTCATGGGGCCGTCAACAATAAGCATGGTAGGCTTCTCGGCTAGGATAAAGGATGTTTGAGGTTGGAGAACCGGACCCTCCACGTC
>LUCC01000066.1:4424-8859 GCA_001593855.1 Candidatus Hecatellales archaeon B24
CGTCGTCTACGCTCACCTGGAAAATGTAGCCGAGCCGTGGATCCGCCCCATGGGGAACCGCGTCTGAAAACTTTAGGAGAGTTCTGCCGTAGGAGGCTTCTTCCCCATCAGCGTAGGACACCTGCTTCGGCAAGCCTTCGATTTTTTTGAGAAAGAGGGGGGCTCTCTCGAATTTCTGGCTTGGATTAATGTTTTCGGTTGGGTGTTTAAGGTAGACCTCTTTGCCTTGCCAAACCTTCAGGGGGATACGGTCTCCAAGGTCGTGGTGGTCGTAGTGGTAGTGAGTTACAACCAGGACTTCAGCCCTTTCAGCATGGCTGGAAACCTCCCCGGCCAGTGTTCCAAGCCTTTCCAGCTCTATGGGGTGAGGTGGAAAGCCGAAGCGTCTGGGTGCTAGGGCAACCCCGGGGTCGATAAGCAACCGGACATCCTTGGTTTCCACGTAAGTTGCCATCGAGCGAACTCCGAAACTGTCAAAGGCTAAAGGTTTAACCTTCATGGTCAAGAAGATAGGTATGGAAAGGCTGAATTAAAAAAGATTACAGCAGGACCCCTCACCTTGAGGGTTCTGGGTCCTAGCCAGCGGTTTCCACCAGCCACCACCCGGCTTACGCCACCCAATGGCTGAGGGATTCCGCCACCTTCCTCACGGTGCACCCGGGGTAAACTCCACCTCAGGGTTTCGAGCCCAGTCCCCAAAGGTGAAGCTAGGGCGGATACACCGTGAAGCTGGGTTCCAAGCCTCCAAGCGGAGTTACCCCCGCTCGGGGACGTGGAAACTAGGCTTACCCACCCTCGGAGGGGTGAACAACTATTGTAGTAGCCGCCCATATAAGGGTTATTGCTGCTGTCGGCTAAAGATTCTGCTTCAGGAAGACTCCAGATGCCACATGTTTCTGTTAATCCTGAGATTTTACGGAAAAAATTAGACTAAAAACTTATATAGAAAAGTCTAAAATATTAGATTTGAGCCCGGTCCCCAAGGGTGAAGTAAGCTGGGAGAGGGCTTCTCCACCCCCCGGAAGCCCTCTCCTCTGCCTTTTACAGCTCCCATAACAAGTGGAAAAGCAGATTAAAAATTTTTAGGACTTCTCTGTTTAAAATGGACCGGTGGAGAACGTTGAAGAAGCTCCCAATGGAGGTTTTAGCGGCGGTTGAAAGGATTAGAAAGGACAGGCAAAGCGGGGCCAGCCAGCTTACCCTTTCAAGTCTTGAAGCTTTGAGGCTGGCTTCGGTTATGGTGGAGGCGCGTAGCCTTGAGGAGTTTTTGGGGAAGCTCAGGCTGGTAGGCTGCCTGCTTTCGGAGGCTAAGTCCTCCATGGTTTCAATAGCTAACATGGCTGGGAGACTTCTCTGGGAACTGGGGAAGGCTGCGGTGGAAAGCCTGGCTGAGGCTAGAAGGCTGGCTTCAAGCCTGTCTTTGAAGCTGGCTGGGGAATACCGTGAAGCTTTGGGGAAAGCTGCCTTTGAGGCTTCTAGGCTTATGGCAGGTGTTAAGGCTGTTGCCACATGCAGCTATAGTTCCCTAGTTCTTGAAGCCTTTCAGGCTGCCGTGAATAATGGGCTGAGCTTCAGGGTGCTGGCAGCCGAATCCAAAGTTAAAGGAATAAGCCACGGCAGAAATCTGGCTGCAGAAGCTTCAAGCCTGGGATTGAAAACCGAAGTATACTTGGACAGCAGGATTAGCAGGATGATGGAGGAAGCTTCGCTTGTTCTACTGGGAGCTGACGCTGTGCTTCCAGACGGCTCGGTTATAAACGGCAGCCCAAGCTTAAAACTTTCCAGAGAAGCTCAAAGGAGAAACCGTCCTCTATATGTAGTGTGCGACAGCTTCAAGATTTCTCCCTCACCTATGAAGGCTGGTGAAGGCTTCGACATAGTTCCCCCGGAGCTTGTAGAGAGCCTGATAATGGAGGAGGGGAAAACCGTTTTCAGCATGGTTAAGAGGAAGGCTTTGGAAGCGGAAAACTTCAAACGGGCTTTAAAGAAGAGAGAGTGAGGAGTTTTCTTTCTCAACATGTTAAGGTTTCTTTTCAGCGGCTTTCTCCAGGATTTTAAGCTGTTCCTTCCAGTGTTTAACCCATTTTTCTGAGCCCAGCTTTCTGCTTGCCATTAAACAGTTTTTGATGTAGGCTATTTTCTCTTGGAGGCTTAGGCTTTCCATTTCGGCTTTAAGCTTTCTATAGGCTCTGTAGGGGTCGTAGAGAGGTATCCCCATGGTGCTTATAACGTAGCAGAAGGCTCCCAGCAGCGGGTTTTCACGCATTATACGTTTAAAGCTTCCAAGAGAGTTAACGTAGATTTTTATTCTGTCAAGCCTGTCAAGCCTTCTAGCCATAAGCCTAAGCTCGCCGCTGAACTGGGTGAACTGGAAGAGGGAAACTTCGTCGCTGAGCAGAACGAAGAAGTCGTAGTCGCTTTTAGGTTTGTGGTAGCCGTAGGCTCTTGAACCGTAGAGGACGATGCTTAAAACTTTCACCCCATACTTGGAAGCCAACCTGAGGGCTAACCGTTTAAACCTGCCTATCACAGGGTCTTCAACAGGCTTCAACCATTCCACGTTCCAAAGAGGCTGAAAGGTTTCCAGATAAAATTCATTATAACACTTTTAACACTTTCTAGTGAGAGAGCAAACTTGCTTGAAAACTTGGTCTCCATCGTGATTCTGGGGTTAGCTGCCTCCTTCTGCCCCATCCAGGTAGCCTTTCTCACACCTTTCGCCGTCAGACTGCTGAGCAGCGGGAAAAGCCCTGGTAGAGCCTTGGAGTTTTCCTTAAGCTTCTCCATACCTTTAATCCTGGTTGGGGCTGCTGCAAGCCAGCTTGGAAGCCTTTTCAACGCTGAATATGTTAAATTCGCCTCAGGAGCTCTTCTGCTCTTCCTAAGCCTTTTCGTGTTCAGAATTTTGAAGCTTAGACGGGAAAGAAGGCTGAGGCTTGAAGGCTTCGGCTCAAGAGGAGTTACGCTGGGGCTGCTCTACGGCGTTCTGACGGTGGGCAGAGGCGCCCCCTTCCTTCTTTCAACCCTCATAATCCTGTCAAACCTTAGAAGCATGCTGGTCTCCATTGCCGCCATGCTTATCTACTCGCAGCTGATGGTCCTGCCCATTCTAATACTAATAATGGCGGCTGGATGGAAGGTGAAAGATAGGCTTAGAAAATACGGGAAAGCTTTAGACTTCAGCGTGGGCGTTATGCTAGTAGTTTTAGCTGTTTACTATATTGCCTCTGCCCTAGGCTTAGCCTAGCAGCTGAGGGATTCTCTTGAAGACCACGTAGAGGATGGCAAGCTGTACGGGGATTATCACGGCAGCCCGGGGAAGCACCAACATTAAGGCTACCGTGAAACTTGGAATCAAGCCTATGGCCCAGACTATTAGGGCTGCTACCGGATAGCCTGCTAGGACGCCGAGGGCTGAAAGAAACTTAAGCGAGTTACTCCGGATAGCCCTCGCCAGCAGGCCCACGAGGAAGTAGGCGGCAGCGAAGGCTGGAATGTCAACCATAGGGTACTTGGCTGGAAGACCGGCTAGGATACCGACGATTATCCCGCCGAAGGGCCCTGAGAGAGCTGCACCAACAGCACCTGGAATTCCCCTTAAATCCACTACGAAGGGGCCGCCGATTGGAACTATAAGGTTTGAAGCTCTCAAGGCGAAGGCGAAACCTCCGAAAATCCCTGCGTAGGCTACCTCTCTCGCTTTAAGCTTCAACAGCTAGACCTCCACCAACGATAAAAAGGGAAAATAAGATAGACTGCCGGTATTTAACGTTTACCATTAACACTGGAAAAACAGCCTTTCTCACTCCGTCAGCTCGAATACAAGCTCGGCTAGGTCTTTGATTTCAAGCTTGCTTCCGAAATTCTTTGCAGCATCCCTGAAGTTTCTGATGCAGAAGGGGCAGGAGGTTACTAGGACTTCAGCTCCAGCCTGCTCGGCTTCCTCAAGCCTTCTATGAGCTATTTTCAAGGCTAGCTCAGGGTATCCTCCCTTCACTCCTCCACCAGCACCGCAGCATCTTGAAAGCTCCTCCGACCTTTTAAGCTCAACATATTTCACGCCTGGGATGGCTCGAAGAATCCTCCGAGGCTCCTCGAAGACTCCAGCATGTCTTCCTATGTGGCAGGGGTCATGCCAGGCCACGGTTCTGGCGTAGGCCTTGGTGAACTTGAGGCGTCCCCTGAGCAGCTGCTCGTAAAGGAAGCTGGTTATGTGGGTGACTTCGAAGGGAAGGCTTTCACCGTACTGTACGGGCCAGTCTATAAGGCTTGTCCGGTAGCAGCCTGCACAAGTGTAGATAACCCTTTTAACCTTCCTCTTCCCGAACTCCTCGACGTTGTGGCGGACAACCTTTGGCACGATGTCAGTCCACCCGGTTCTTATTATAGGGGAACAACAGCACCACTCATCCTTACCGAGCAGGGTGAACTTTAT
>LUCC01000067.1:0-1536 GCA_001593855.1 Candidatus Hecatellales archaeon B24
AAACCACAACAACCAAAACAAAAAACACCACCATAAAACTAGCCTCTCAAGCTGACACCGCCTTTTAACATTTAAGCTGGGAGTTTAGGTTTTCTTTCTTCTGTATAGTACGCCTTTTGGGTCTTTAATTAGTAGGATGATGTTCCATTGGATTGGAGGCTGTAAATGTCCCGCTGTTCTCTGAGTCTTTTGTTAGGGGTTCAACTGTGGGTGGTATGCCGGAGAGCCAGACTGTAGCGTCGCCTGGGTTGGGTATGGTGTCTGGAGCGGTTGGGTCAAGATTCCAGTCTGGGTCTGTAACGTAACCATAACCACTTGGCCTGTTCCGCGTGTAATGGTTGAGGCTGAAGCTACGATTGACGACGTTCCCTCTGCCTCTTCTTCCTCTTCTGCCTGCCCATAGGCTGCTGGAAGTTGGATACATAGAGCTGAGCAAAGGAGGAGAGTAAAATGAGGACTCTAACTTACCCATCCCATCCGACACCAAGAAAATAGCGGATAGATAGTTTTTAAGGGGAAGAGGCGGTTGCAAACATGCACATGCGTGTTCGGAAGCTTTATATTCTTTGTATACATGCCTGTAAATGAAAATGTCTACGGTTATTAGTGTTAGAGTTGGTAAGGAGATTAAGGAAGAACTTGAAAAAGCTGGGGTAAATGTAGCCAAGGAAGTTAGGAAGCTTTTAGAGGAGTTGGCTTGGAAGATTAGGGTTAGGAAGCAGGTTAAAAGCTGGGATAGAATTCTTTCAAATATTAAGCCTAGTGTGAGGGGTTTCTCTGCTAAAAGCGTGAGGGAGGATCGTGAAAGTCGCTGATTCTTCAGCTTTGGTGAAGTATTTCTCGCGAGAAGAGGGTTGGGAGAAGGTTAGAGAAATGATTTTAGAAGGTCTAGTAAGCTTACCTCTTTCAATTAAAGAGGTTGCAAATGCCTTATGGAAGAAAGCTTTGAATGGGGAAATCAGGGTTGAGGATGTGGAGAAAATATTAGCCGACTTACGCCGCTCCGATGCTATTAAGTTTGAAAGCCAAAACAGGTACCTGATCAGCGCCTTTAAAATAGCTGTCAAAAATAAGGTAACAGTTTATGATGCACTCTTTATTGAATTGTCCAAGCATCTTAAAGCAGAGCTGGTTACATCAGATTCAAAGCAAGCGAAGATAGCAGAGAAAGAGGGAGTTAAAGCCATAGTAGTTTAAATGTCTTTTTAGCCTGGTTCTGCCTACCAGCCAACACCAAAACTTTACAACACCCAACCTACAACACCAGCCTAGGCAGAACTGGTTAAAGTATCATTAGTTCTAGGGGTATGAGTTTTCCGGTTGTGGGGTCTACTTGTAGGCCGAGAAGTTCAAGTGTGGTTACGCCTAAGAGTAGGGGGGTCTTTTCTGAGCCTATTGCTACCAGCGATGTAACCCCTTTGCCTTCAATTTCGATGTAAGCTTCAGAAACAGGGTATTCAACAACTTCTCCGCTAGCAATTTTAAATTTTCTCCTATCATAAACTTTTAAGTTAAGTTTTTCGGCTAAGCTTGGCG
>LUCC01000067.1:1542-5878 GCA_001593855.1 Candidatus Hecatellales archaeon B24
ATCACGGTATAAATGGCACCGGTATCTGCTATAAATTCAGCTTCAACTTTTGATTCACGCCTGAAAGGATTGGAGATTTTTCCAGGAACTTTCACGTAACCCAATTGTATCACACTCAAAACATTGGAGAGACCTCAACCATTAAAGTTTTTCTCAAATACATTTAACTTGGCGGTGTTGGGAAATCTCTTATTCCTGCGAACATTGCTTGGAGAATTGGTGCAACTATTTGGCTTGAAAAAATCCTACAGTTGCTAGTGATAGGTTTACGGCTATCCTGAAGGTGCTTTTAGCTGTATGGGCTGGGCCATAAAGACCTAATAGACAATATACTTTACGCTGATTCTGTAGCTTTCAAACTTAAGCTGTTAACGGTGGATGCTGAGTTAAGAGCCTTCATACGCAAAGAAAGATTAGAGAATACCCTCCTCTTCCCTGAGGCCCTAACCTTTTAAGCCCTTTGGTTTACTTGACTTCGGACAGCTTTGTTTCAAATTCTTCCACTGGGGTTTGCAGGTTTCCGTCGGGTGGGATTTCTCCTCTTTCCCTTAGAACCTGGCGGGCTAGAAGCCAATAAATCATGGCTAAAGCCTTCCGCCCCTTGTTGTTGGCTGGGATTATGAGGTCTATGTTCTTGAAGGTGTTGTCGGTGTCGCAGAGGGCTACTAGTGGAACACCAATTTTCGTAGCTTCCTCCATAGCCTGCTCGTCGGCTGAAGGGTCGGTAATTATAACTACTTCAGGCTCGGTGTAGCTTGGGGAAAGCGGATTGGTGAAGGCTCCTGGAGGAAACCTTCCAACCAGAGGCTTCGCCCCCGTGGCCTCGCAGAACTTCAGCACAGGAGTCTGCCCGTAAAGCCTGAACGAGACGGCTACAACCGTTTGAGGAGGAAAGCTTGCTATGAAGCGGGCTGCAACCCTTACCCGCTCGTCTGTCTTACGCGTATCTATGATGAAGAGGCCGTCAGGTCTGACCTTGTAGATGTAGGGCTCCATGAACTTGTTTTTTATGCGGGTGCCTATCTGAACGCCTGCGGAGATAAGCTGTTCAACGGGAACCAGGTACTGATGCTCTCCGGACAAGGTCCCACCGGAAGACAGATTTTACATAGGGTGAAAACCCTCAGCCAAGATAAACTTTACTCCACACCCTCCAAATCCTTCAAGGCCTCCACTGGAATGGTTGGAACCCTCCCCGCCGCGAGCATGGCGAAAAACTGGGTTAAAGCCAGCCCCTCCAAGGTTTCAACCACCCCCACAGCCTCTAGGACGTTGCGGCCTAAACCTACAACCCCGTGGCCTTGGAGCAGAAGTGCCAGCGTGCCTCCTTCAGCCTGCTTGGCAGCCTTTTCAGCAAGTACCTGGCTTCCAGGTGGGGCGAAGGGTACGGTTTTAACCTTTTTCAGGAGAAGCCCTGCTTCAGCTGTGATGGGTTGAAGCTCCACTCCGGCTAGGGTTAACCCTGTTGTAACGGGGCTGTGGCTGTGGACTACAGCGTTCACGTCCTCCCGCCTTTCGTAGACGGCTTGGTGCATAGGGTATTCTATGGAAGGCTTAACTCCCTCCCTGGCCTCTAAGACTTCGCCTTTAAGGTTCATTTTCACGAGGTCTTGAGGTTGAATCCAGCCCTTATACACGTTGGAGGTTATCCAGTATTCGCTGGAGCCTGGAAGCCTAGCGCTAACGTTTCCCCCATGCGGGAAAATTAAGCCTCTCTCGAAGAGCTGTCTGACCGCTAGGCATACCTCCTTTTTAAGTCTTTCAGTTTCACCATTCAGGGCTTCCACCGCCGGAAGGCTAAAGGTATGATTGGCTTCCCAGCCTTTAAGGCTTAGGACTGCCTGAAAAAGATTTTTATTTGAACGGGAATAGAAGAGTTAGGAAGGAGGCAAAATTAATGGATTGGGGTTTAAGAAACCGCCTAGCACAAATAATTAAGTCCGACGGGCGGACGGTTATGCTGGCTGTGGACCATGGATACTTTCAGGGGCCAACCTTCAGGCTGGAGAACCCTAGGAGAACCATAGAGCCCCTGCTTCCCTACGCCGACGCGGTCATGCTGACCCGTGGAGTACTACGCTCATCCATTCCCTCTGAGACGAACACGCCTGTCGTGCTGAGGGTTTCAGGTGGAAACAGTGTTGTGGGAACACTTGCCAACGAGGAAGTAATCACCTCCATGAAGGAGGCTATCCGGCTTAACGCGGTGGCCGTTGCCTTCTCCATTTACGTGGGCACCGAATACGAGCATCAGACTTTAACCTGCCTAGCGAAGCTTGTCGATGAAGGACAGGAATACGGGATGCCCGTGCTGGCGGTTACCGCCGTTGGAAGGGAGCTGGAGAAGAGGGAAGCCCGCTACCTTGCCTTGTGCTGCCGGATAGCAGCTGAAATAGGAGCAAGCATGGTGAAAACCTACTACTGTGAGAACTTCAGGAAGGTTGCTGAGGGCTGCCCTGTCCCGCTGGTTATCGCCGGAGGGCCAAGGCTTGAAACTGAAATGGACGTTTTCCAGCTTGTCTACGACGCCTTGGAGGCTGGTGCGATAGGAGTGGATATGGGTAGAAACATCTGGCAGCATGACTATCCTATAGCCATGATTAAGGCTATAAGAGCCATAGTCCATGAGGGTGCAACCCCGAAGGAAGCCCATGAACTCTTCAGCAGCCTCAAACAGGGCGGAGAATAATCCTTAAACCCCCTGCTTTCTTTCCCGCCTGAAGGCTAATTAGTTTAGAGTAGAGACTATTACTTTGGGGATGACGTTTGAGGGTTGCCATGTACTACAACAACCGGGACATCAGGGTGGAGGAAATGCCGGTGCCCCGGATAGGCCCAGGTGAGCTTCTGGTACGAGTGGAGGCCTGCGGCATCTGCGGCAGCGACGTGATGGAATGGTACCGTGTTAAAAGGGCTCCTCTAGTGCTGGGCCATGAGATAGCTGGAGAAATCGCTGAGGTTGGGGAAGGTGTTGAACGCTATAGGGAGGGGCAGAGGATTACTGCTTCCCACCATGTGCCCTGCAACACATGCCACTACTGCCTCACAGGCCATCACACCGTATGCGAAACCCTGCGAAAGACGAACTTTGACCCGGGAGGCTTCGCCGAGTATGTTAGGCTGCCAGCCATCAACGTAGACCGCGGAGTCTACCCTCTTCCAGACAGCGTGTCCTTCGAGGAGGGAACCTTCACGGAGCCTCTTGCCTGCGTTCTCCGCGGTCAAAGGCTGGCTCAAATGCAGCCGGGCCTCAGCATGCTCGTGATAGGAAGCGGTATAGCAGGGCTACTCCACATACAGCTTGCACGGGCCATGGGGGCAGGCAAAATAGTTGCCGTGGACATCAACGAGTACCGGTTGAAGGCAGCATTAAGATTTGGAGCCGACGCCTCATTTCACGCCTCCGAAAACATACCTGAGAGAATGCGTGAAGTCAACGATGGAATGCTGGCTGACAGGGTGGTGGTCTGCACGGGTGCAAGGTCAGCCATTCTTCAGGCGCTTAAATCCGTGGAGCGTGGGGGAACCATCCTGTTTTTCGCCCCTACAGGTCCTGACGTTACTGTCCCCCTGGCTTTAAACGAGGTTTTCTGGCGTAGCGAGGTGACTTTAACCTCCTCCTATGCGGGCAGCCCTGCAGACCATGTGGCCGCCCTACAGTTAATCCGCTCCCGCATCATACGGGTGAAGGAGATGATAACCCATAGGCTGAGCCTGGCTGAAACAGGCTTAGGCTTCCAGCTTGTAGCCAACCCTAAAGACTCCATAAAAGTGATAATCGAACCGCAAAGGTAACCGCTTTTCGGAGCGGAGCAAAACTTTTTGATAGCCCACCCCAAAACTTTAATGGGGGCAGAATCCTGATGGCAACGTTAGACCATGTTGCCTTAACCGTTAAAGACTTGGGGGAAGCTGTCAAATTCTACTCGGAGGTTCTGGGGTTTCAGGTTTTGAAGGTTAAGGAAAAGCCTGAGCTGGGAGTGGCCTACGCCCTCCTCCAAGCCGGTCAAGCAGCCTTGGAAATAATCAGCCCCTTGAAAGGGAAGCCCTTGACCCAGGAGCCTGCCGGGGAGGGTCTTGAAGGCGTAACAGCGAAACTTTGCGGGAGAGCAGGCTTTAACCATATATCTTTACGCGTGGAAAACCTGGAGGAGGCCTGTGAAAGGCTGAAAGGTAGGGGTGTGAGGATTCTGATGGAGTTGAAGCCCGGTGGAGGAGGGTCAAAGCTTGCCTTCTTCACGGACCCGGAGGGAAACCTAGTAGAGCTGGTTGAGAAGCCTTAGATGAGCTTCTAAACCCGCATCTAGAGGAGGTTGGAAGCTTAGGGGCCGCCCTG
>LUCC01000004.1 GCA_001593855.1 Candidatus Hecatellales archaeon B24
GGTAAGATTTCTCCCAGAGGAGAGGCGAAACCGGACCTGCGGCTGCCGTCCATATGCAGCCTTAAAGACTTCTTAGGTAGGGGTTAACCTGCTTCTCGTAGCCCAGCAGGGTTTCAGGCCCGTGGCCGGGGTAAACCTTTAACCCGTCTGGAAGAGGCATTATCCGATGTCTAAGCGAGTGGATAAGCCTCTGGAAGGAGCCTCCGGGCATGTCAGTCCGCCCTATGCTCCCGGCGAAAAGGGTGTCCCCCGTGAAAATGACGTCGTCGGATAGGAGGCAGATGCTTCCAGGCGTATGGCCGGGAGTATGTAAAACTTTAAGCTTAACTCTTCCGAAGGCTATCTCGTCTCCGTCCTCGAGGGTTCTGTCAGGTCCTGAAGCCCGCAGCTCCGACCAGAAGAACATGGAAAGGTTAAGCTCAGGTTTTTCCAGGGCTTCAGCGTCAAGCCTGTGGATGAGAAGCGGCGCCTTTAAGGCTTTTCTAACCGGGTCGTTGGCTCCTATGTGGTCTATGTGGCCGTGCGTGTTGACCACGTATTTGACTTTTGCCTTTTCTTCCCGGACGGCTTCCAGGATTCTTTCCCCCTCATCTCCCGGGTCTATGACTATGGCTTCCCCTGTTTCCTCGCAGCGGACAATATAGCAGTTGGTGGCAACAGGCCCCACAACCAGCATTCTAACCTTCAAGTTCTCCCAGCCGCTCCTTTAACCCTTAAAGTTAAGCTGTTTGACTTCTAAGTTTTATTTAGGGTTTCCTCAGCCTTGAAGACTAAAACCTTAGCTGTAGCTCTGCTGGCGTCGCTAGACGAGGTTGTTGCAGTAGTGATTATACTTCTCTGGCTTCCACATCTTGGAATAAAGGTTCCTCCCTCTTACACCATAACGATTTTAGCCGGCCTAGCCTTCCTCTCCTACCTCCTATACCGGATTATAAAGCCGGTGGTGGTTAAACCCCCCATCATAGGGGTTGAAGCCATGATAGGCCTCACAGGTCAAGCCCTAACCACGCTTAACCCCAGAGGACTTGTAGCGGTTGGAAGCGAAAAATGGAAGGCTGTAGCCTTGGAAGGACCTATACGTGAGGGCGAAAAAGTTTTAGTGGTGGCCGTGGAAGGCTTAACCTTGAAAGTTAAAAAGGGTCAGCCGGCCTCCTCAGGAATCCTATAGTAGTAGTATTTTCCCTCCTTCAGAATCCTGCGGAGGAAGCCTTTTGCCACAAGCCTCTTAAGGTAGACGGTTACGTTGCTGGGCGAGTCCGGAACTCCGTTGACTTCTAGGGCTTTAGAAACCTCTGAAAGGCTTCTGGGGGTTTGACCCCAAGCCGTGCTGAAGAGGGCTTGAAGGTTCCCGGTGGTGCTGCGTGAAGGCTTAATGGAAGGATACTCCGCCTCTTCAACCACGCCTGCAGCCACCTGAGCCTTAACAGAGAACTTTTCCACAGCCCGCTCTGCAAGACTGTCGAGCTCTGATAGAAGTTTTTCTACGGGTGCTTCGACAACGATTTCAAGCCCGTTTCTCCTGACGGTAAGCCTCACGTTAAAGCCTCGCCTTTCAGCTTCCAAAAGCCTGCATCTCCAAGAAACCTATTTTAAGACATTGCGTTTAAAAGCTGTGAAGAATCTTAAAAATTTTAATACGATTTGAAACGTTTTCAGCTTCTACAGTCGGTAAAAAGAGACCGTTTTCGCTTTCAAATCTTAACCTTTAAATACTGACCTTTAAAGAATAAAAGGTTTGAGCCGGCAAAAACTGGTTAAAGTGAAGATTGAAGGTGAGGGCTTAAGCATAGAAAAAGAGGTTGACGAGCAGACAGCCAACGTAATTATAGGCTTAATCTTTGGGCTTAGGAAGACGAGAGGCAGACGTCCCGCAGACATCCAAAGCGGAAAGAGAACCCATAAAAAGAAGACCGCCGGAATTCAAGGCTGAGGAAGCCCTCTAAAATCACCGTAACTCCTTTTCCGGTTAGGGGTTTGGCTTCAAAATTTTCCGCAACTAAAACTTGTGGAAGTTTACTTGTCAGGTTTCCCTACCAAATTGGTGGGGCCGACCGGATTTGAACCGGCGACCTACGGGTTTCCCCTTCAAGGGCGCTCCAGCTCTTCTTCATTCCTGCTGGAGGTCTGTTTACCCGTAGTTTTCGGGAGCTGGAGCCCGTCGTCCTGCCTGGCTAGACTACGGCCCCTTTACTTCCACTTTAATCCTTACCTAAGCTGTTTTTAAGCTCTTCGTATATTTTAAGGGTTTAGAAAGCGGTGGAAAAGTCTTGGAGTCTGACAGCCGGGAGTATCCTTCCTTCCCTAAGATTGGTGTTGGAGGTCTTGTCGTAGACAAGGACAGGCTTCTGCTTATTAAGCGTGCTTTCGAGCCTTCCTCCGGCTTATGGTCAATTCCAGGAGGCATGCTGGAGGTCGGGGAAGAACTTGAAGAGGCTGTTGCCCGAGAGATTGAAGAGGAAACAGGAATAAAAGTGGAAGTTAAAGAGCTGCTGGGCGTGTTTAACTTCGTCATCAGAGATAAAAATGGAAGGGTGAAGTACCATTACGTTCTCATAGACTTCCTGGCTAAACCTGTGGGAGGAAAGCTTAGGCCAAGCCGTGAAACCCTGGATGTCCGGTGGATAAGCCTTAAAGACGTTGAAAAATATCCGCTGACAAGAACCACTAGGAGGCTGATAAGCCGAGCTGTGGAAAGGGGGCTGATAAAGGAGGAGTAACCCTGTCATGCTTAGCCTCCGAAAATTCCTGAACGGTTTATCCTGCCTCTTCAGCAGGCCTACCCCGCATCCGCTTCACGTCCAGTGGTTCATAACCTCCAAATGTAATTACAGGTGTAGGTACTGCGGGGTTTGGAGGCAGCCTCCCACCCGTGAACTAGGCTTAGAAGAGGTTAAAAGGGGCTTAGACATCCTTCGAGAGCTCAAGGTTGTAGAGCTTGTTTTCACCGGTGGAAACCCTCTGCTCCGCTCCGACCTAGCTGAAATCTTGAAGTATGCCTGTGAAAGATTTCCCTTGGTTTCCGTCTACGATAATGGAAGCTTAGCCTGGAGGAGGGTGAAAGACCTTAAATATGCTGATGTAGTATGCGTAAGCCTTAACACGCTTAACCCCAGCCTCCAAGACTGGATGAACGGGGTTCAGGGAGCCTTCCAGTCGGCTGTGAAGTCTATTGAAGCCCTGAAAGCTGAAGGAATAAGCGTAGCCGTAGATGTAACCGTCAGCAGGCTTAACCTAAACGAAATCCCAAGCATAATAGAGTTCTTCGGCTCCAGAGACGTCTCTGTTATTCTCTCCCTTTACACGGATTTCTCCCAGCCTGAAGGCCTCATCACCATAGGATACCCTGAACCTTCAGCAGCCCTAGAAGACAGGGAAGCCCTCCTATCCCTTCTATCCCAGGTACGAAGCCTGAAGAAGGCTTACCCCGTACACTTCGACGACGAAGCCTTACAGGTTCTTCAACGTTACTTCGAAGGCTGCCTGAACGGTTGGAGGTGTAAGGCTTTATCCTCCTTTTTCGTGGTAGACCAGCTTGGAAAGGTTTCAGGCTGCCATCTCACGCCTCCAGTTGCCAGCCTTCAAAGCCTTCCAGAAGCTTGGAAGTCTGAAGCCTTCAGGAAGCTTAGAGGCAAATATGCTGGCTGTAAGGGCTGCCTTTACCTCTGCTACCTCGCCTACTCGCTTCTCGACAGCCCCGGGAAGCTGGCAGCCTACAGCCTCCGGTACGAGGCTTACAGGGTTAGAAGGCTTTTCGGCGGGAAGCCTAGAATAACGAATGCTTTTATGGGTTAGCTTGCATTATAGAATGGCGCTCAAGGAGGGTGAAGCCTTGAGCGAGGTTAAAACTTTCAGGGTTAGCGGCTGGGTTTCCCAGGGTTTCAGAGCTTTAAAACTGTTCAAGGAGGTCAGAGCCTTAACAGTTGAGGAAGCCTTAGAAAAGTTTTACAGCGATGTTGGAAGCAACCATAAGCTTAAACGCTGCCAGATTAAAAACATACTGGTTGAGGAGATTAAGCCTGAGGAGGCTAAAAGCTTCGTAACCAGCATGCTTGCAGGAGTTGAGGAGGCAAAATAATTTGGGAGAACAGAAGCCCCCTACCCCTGAAGAGGAGGAACGCAGAGTTCAAAGTTTAACCTACGAGTTCAGGGTGTTGGAGGGCGTTGTAGGAGAGCTGAGGGCAAGAATAGGCGCGATAGACGCCATCCTCAGAAACCTAACCCTCGCGAAAACCACCCTAGAAAACATGGAAAAGCTTGAAGTTGGAGATGAAATACTCGTTCCCATAGGCGGCGACTCTTTCCTTAAAGCTAAAGTTCTGGACAAGGACAAGGTTATCATCGGGATTGGGGCAGGGGTAACCGTGGAGAAATCCTTGAAGGACGCTGTTTCACTGGTTGACAGCAGGGTTGAAGAGCTTGGAAGAGCTAGGTCGGATGTGGAAAGGCAGCTGGCCCAAGTTATGGAGCGTATGGAATACATCAGAGGGCAGCTTCAGAAGTTTCTAAGCTCAACCCAGACGTGAGCCTTCAATGTTTGAAAGGCTTAGAAAGGCTTTCGGAAGCCTTCTAGAGAAGGTTTCAACCCAGGAGCTTTCAGGCAAAAAACTTGAGGAGCTGCTTGAAGATTTTAAGCTGCACCTCGTGGAGAACGATGTGGCCTACGTGGTGGCGGAGCATATCGTGGAGAAGCTTAAAGAAGAGGTTTCAGGGTTAAGAGTCGGACGGTTTGAAGATAAACGTAAACCTTTAACCGAGGCTTTGAGAAGAGTTCTCCTCGAAATTCTGTCTTCAGGAGGAAGCCTAAACCTTTTAGCCTTAGCCGGAGAGAAACGTGAAGCCGGAAAGCCTTTAACCATAGTTTTCGTTGGAATAAACGGTACAGGCAAAACCACGACCATAGCTAAAATCGCCAAATACTTCTCTGACCGCGGCTTCTCCGTGGTGCTGGCTTGCGCCGACACCTACCGGGCTGGAGCTATAGAGCAGCTTGAAGCCCACGCTAAAAGGTTAGGCTTGAAAATGGTTAAGCACGAGTACGGTTCAGACCCGGCAGCTGTAGCCTACGACGCCGTAGCCCACGCTGAAGCTCGGGGAGTAAACGTGGTCCTAGTTGACACTGCTGGAAGAATGGAAACCAACCGTAACCTCATGGAGGAGATGGCTAAAATCGTAAGGGTTTCGGAAGCCGACCTAGTTCTTTTCGTCGGAGACGCCCTAACCGGTAATGACGCTGTAGCTCAGGCTGAAGAGTTCTCACGGTTCGTCAGGCTTGACGGCTCCATCCTCGCGAAGGTTGACGCTGACGTTAAAGGCGGAGCCGCCATATCCATAGCCTATATTACCAAGAAGCCTATAATCTTTGTTGGGGTTGGGCAAGGTTATGGAGACCTTGAACCCTTCAACCCTGAAAGCTTCGTGGAAAAGCTTGTGGGAGGCTCAGACTGATGAAGGAGCTTAAAGGTAGAGACTTCCTGACGTTAAAGGACTTCACAGCTGAGGAGCTTCAAGCCATCTTAAACCTGTCCTTGAAGCTGGAGAAGTCCAGGTTCCCCCCTAAACCCTTGAAGGGTAAAAGCCTAGTTATGATTTTCCAGAAGCCTTCAACCCGGACTAGGGTTTCCTTCGAAGTTGCCATACGCCAGCTGGGAGGATGGCCTCTCACGCTGGGCTGGGGTGAAATGCAGCTTGGCAGAGGTGAAACCGTTGCGGACACTGCTAGAACCCTTGAAAGATATGCCGACGGCGTCATCGCCAGGGTTTTCAGGCATGGAGACCTTGAAGAGCTGGCGGCCAACGCGGAGATACCTATCGTCAACGCGCTTTCAGACCTCTACCATCCATGCCAGGCCCTAGCGGACATGCTTACCATCTACAAGCACTTCGGAAAGCTTAAAGGCTTGAAGCTTGCCTGGGTTGGAGACGGAGACAACGTGTGCCATTCGCTGCTCTTAGCCTGCTCCAAGCTAGGCCTTAACATGAGTGTAGCCTGTCCTGAAGGCTTCGAGCCTAAAAGGGAGGTTTTAGACGAAGCCTTAACGGAGGCTAAGAAGTCCGGTTCCCTAATTGAAGTTGTAAGGGAGCCTGTTAGAGCTGTCTTCGGAGCTGACATAATTTATACTGATGTCTTCGTTTCCATGGGTCTCGAAAAGGAAAGGGAGCGTAGAATTAAGGCTTTCCTCCCCAAGTACCAAGTTACCCCCACACTTTTCAAGCATGCCAAGTCAACCTGTGTTTTCATGCACTGTCTTCCAGCCCACCGAGGCGAGGAAGTAGTTGACGACGTTATAGACGGCTCCCAGTCCATAGTCTGGGAGCAGGCTGAAAACAGACTTCACCTCCAGAAGGGCCTTCTAGCAGCCCTCTTCCAGAAGGGCTAACCCCATGGTTTTCTTAATAGCAGCCTCCAGAAAAGACCCTGCAGCCCTAAACATCGTGGAAAACCTCCTAAGTCTTCACCCCTTCAAACCCGGAAAGGCGGGAGGAAACATTAAAATCTACGAAGCTGGAAACGTTAAACTCGCCATTTTAGAAGGTGAAGCCATTAAGGCTGAAAACCTAGACGAAGTTTTCCCGGAGGCTGAAGCCGTAGCCTTCGCTTCAAGACATGAAAGCGAAAGCCTCCAAGCAACCCTAACAGTCCATGTTCCGGGAAACCTATTTCAGAAGGCTGACCACGGAGGGAAACCCCTGCAGCTCGCCTACGCCTGGCCTCAGAGAATGAAGCTTGCCCTAGAGGTTTTAAGCAGGTTGGCCCCTGAAGGCTTCAAGGTTTCCCTTGAGGCAACCCATCACGGCCCCACCGGCCTTAAGAAGCCTGTATGGTTCGTTGAGATTGGAAGTAGCCTTGAGCAGTGGACGGACTGGGAGGCTGGAAGGGCTGTAGCTGAAGCCCTATGGGCGTCCGTAACAGACTCGCCTAAGGGGAAAGCAGCCGTAGGCTTTGGGGGAGGCCATTACGCTCCGAAGCACAGTAAGGTAACCTTGGAAGGCGGATACGTGGTAGGCCATATTTTCCCCAAGTATGCCTTGTCTTCAGGGCTGGATAGGGAGCTTATAGTTCAGGCTTTCCATAAAACCTATAGGGGCTGCAGTGTGGCTGTGATAGACTGGAAGGGTCTTCAAGGCGAAGTTAGGAGAAACCTTCTAAGCCTGCTTGAAGGGCTTGGAGTAGAAGAGGTGGTAAGGGTTTAAGGCTGGGCAGAGGCTTATAACCTACATTACAGGTGTCTCCGGAGCAGGTAAGACAAGTCTGGCTAAAGGGCTTGCAGGTAAATTCGGAGGTCTCCACGTTGAGCTTGGAAAGCTCAGCTTGGAGGAAGGATTAACGCTGGGCTTTGATAAACGGAGAAAATGCCACATAGCAGACCTTGAAGGCCTAGAAAAGTTTCTAGTTGAAAAATTCTCGGAGGTAAAGGGCTTCATAGCCTTCGAAGCACCCTTCACTGTTAGGCTTAAAAGGCCGCTTACCCCTAAAGCCATATTTGTTTTAAGATGTGAGCCGCGGGAGCTTGCCAAGAGGCTCAAGGACAAGGGCTACTCTCCGAGAAAAATCTTGGAAAACGTTTGGGCTGAAATCTTAGACTACCCGCTTCAGGAAGCCCTCGCCACGTATAACCCGAAAAAAGTTCACGAGCTGAACATGAGCTTTAAAAAAACAGGAAAGGCGGTTGAAGAGGCTGTGGAAATCTTGAAGAAGCGTAGGCTTCCAAGCCACGGCAGAATAAACTGGCTTAAAGCCTTAGAGGAGGAAGGGCTTCTAGAGAAAATCTCAGCTTCCCCGGCTAGAACAGCCTTGAAACTCCTGTTAGCCTAACCCTTAAAGGCGAAACCTATGGTCTCAAGCAGCCGGAAATACGGGGTTTTCCGCTGTAAGGCCTGTGGAAGGCTGAACCTCGCGAAAACAGGGCAGAAATTTAAAACCTGCCCTTACTGCGGCGTTAAGAACAGGCTTTCAGGAAGAGCTTTCCTTGCCTATGCTTCAACGCCAAATGAAGCCTTAAAGGCGGTTAAAAAGCTTAAGGCTGGAAAAGCTTAACAGGCAGCATGATATAATATGGCTGGAAAACGCGGATTACGAATGGAGGTAAAAATATGTCTTCAGTGGCTGCTAAAAAGTTTTTCGAGGAGTTCGCAGGCCTCCTCCAAAGGCCTGTAACAGCTGTGACGGCTGACGGAAAGCAGTATTCCGGGACGCTTGTAGGCTTTGACCCCTCAACCCTGAGCGTATGCCTCTCAGACGTGGCGGATGAATCCGGGAAGAAGGCTGCTAAAATGTTCCTTTACGGAAGCAGCCTGTCCAGGATTTACACTTTGGAGAAGCCTTTCGACCTTAGAAGGCTGGCTGAGAGGCTTGACAGGGTTTTCCCCAGAATGGTTAAACTCTATGAGGAGGCTGGGGTTATAACCGTGACGGATAGAATTCGGGTTACAGCTTCAGGAGTTGTTGAGGGAACAGGCCCCATGGCTGAGAGAGTTCAAAAAATCTACGAGGAGTTTGTTAAGGAGATTTCCGGCTAGCTCCCCTTCTATTTTTACCTGCCTCCTGGAGGAGGGCGCTTATACCGCTTAGGAAGGCTTCAACGCTTGCCATCACAATGTCTCCTCTGGCTCCGCTTGCCGTAATGGTTTTGTTTCCCATTCTAACTCTTACGACAACTTCAACCACGGCGTCGGTTCCACCTGTAATAGACTTAACGTAGTAGTCTTCCAGCCTTATGTCAGCCACTTCTTTTCCCACCTTCCTTATAGCGTTGATAGCTGCGTCCACCGGCCCTACACCCGTGGCAGACTCAAGGATTTCCCTGCCGTTCACTTCAAGCCTAACAGAAGCTGTAGGCGTAACATTGTTTCCGGTGATTACCGTTAACTCCTTAAGCTTTATAGGTCTCACCACTGGTACGCCCATCACGGCTTCAGCTATAGCCCGCAGGTCAGCGTCCGTAACGGTTTTACCCATATCCCCCAGCTGCTTAACCCTGTTGAACACCTCCTTAAGCTGCTCCTGGCTTAGCTTCAGCCTCCAAGAGCGAAGCAGAGTTTCAATTCCAGCGGTTCCAGCATGTTTTCCAACTACAAACCTGCGTTTAACGCCTACAAGGTCGGGGGTTAAAGGCTCGTAGGTTGAAGGGCACTTAAGTATTCCGTCAACGTGTATTCCAGACTCATGGGTGAAAGCGTTTTCACCTACCACAGCCTTGTTGGGCTGAACCGGGATGCCTGTAAGCCTTGAAACAAGCCTTGAAACCTCGTAGATTTTACTGGTTTTAATCGTGGAGCGGACGCCTAGGAGGCATAGGGCTCCAACAACAACTTCCTCCAGCGGAGCGTTTCCAGCTCTCTCCCCAAGCCCGTTAATCGTAACATGCGCCTGAAGAGCACCAGCCCTCAAAGCTTGAAGCGTGTTAGCCGTGGCCATACCGAAATCGTTGTGGCAATGGGCGCTGACAGGCACACCCTTAAACTCGCTGCAGATTTCCGAGAAGAATTCGTAAGCCCTATCTGGGGTTAGAATTCCAACAGTGTCGCAGACGCAGAGGCTGTCCGCTCCTGCCTCCAGTCCTCTCCTGAAGAATTCCTTGAGAAATTTCATGTCACTTCTGGAGGCGTCTTCCGCTGAAAGTTCAACCAGCAGCCCGTGCTCCTTAGCGTAGTCTACACACCTCTCGGAAACCTCGAGAATTTCCTCCGTCTTCTTTTTAACCTTATGCTCTAAGTGGATTGGAGATGTGGGAACTACCAGGTGTATTCCGTCAACATCTGCCTTAGCAGCTAGGTCTATGTCTTCTATCACAGCTCTGCTCATACTGTAAATGTTCGCCTTCAAGCCTTCCTTAGCCATAAGTTTTAGAGCTTGAAAGTCTCCTTCCGAAACCCTGGCGAAGCCTCCTTCGATAATGTTTACGCCGAGGCTGTCTAATGCTTTCGCTATTCTAAGCTTTCTGTCTGGGGTTAGAGAAACTCCGGGGGTTTGCTCTCCATCCCTTAGCGTAGTGTCGAAAACCTTGAATTTCCGGGGTTTTCTGTTAGAAGCTAATAAAGCGACCACCCATCACATATCCCCTTCCGTCAAGCCTGAACGCTGAAAGCCTTCAAAACTATTCCATAGTAACATATAAACTTAGTCCTCATAATGGATTATTTTCTCCTTCTCAAGTTTCACGTGAAGCTTGTTCACAGCCTCGTAGACTTCCTCCTCCTTCTTGGCTCCGGTGCATACTAGCTTCCCGCTGGAGAAGAGAAGGATTACCACTTTAGGGTTGTCCATCCGGTAAATCAACCCTGGAAACTGCTCAGGCTCATACATAGTTTTGCTGAGCATGTAGGTTGCCTTCTCCAAGTCTATTTTTCCCCCCAGGCTTGCTGAAGCCACAATATTCTGAATTTGAATTTTAGGTTTCCCAACGATGACTATCCCATGGCTTTTAAGCTCCTTAACCACTTTTTCCACGGCTTTAATGGCTAGGTTTTCAGATTTAGCTCCAGTACAAACCATTTTGCCTGAGCTAAAAATCAAGGTTGCAGTCTTAGGCTTTTTAAGCCTGAAAACAAGGCCTGGAAACTGTTCAGGCCGGTATTCAGCCATGGGGAAAAGCTTTGTTATGGCTTCCAAGTCAACGTTGTGGTTGAGGACGGCGGAAGCAACCACGTTCTCAATATTTACAGTGGGCTTAACCTTAGGCACCTAGGTTTTCCTCCACCTTAAGTTTATCCTAAGACAAATAAAGTTTCCCAACAACAATATAAAAACTGAACTCTACCCTTATTTCTTCCTTCCACGCTCCACTGCTACCCTGGCAAACTCAACTAGGTTAAGCACGACGAGAATAGCTATAATTATGCTTATAATGGTGAAGCCTAACTCGCTTTTGGCGAACATGAAAAGCCAGCCGAGCAGGGGGATACGGAGAACCACTTTACCCCTAATGTCTTCAGGCTTAACCAAGTAGCTGTCAGGCCCAGGATTATTATCTCCCTTAGTCCGGAAGCCTACAAGCTGATTGTTTTCGTCGTATACCACCTGGTATATCCGGTGGACCCAAGGGTCTTTACTGTAGGGAGTATCGAAAACTATGATGGGTTTATCTTTAAGGCTGTTGTATTCCTGAACAAGCTGTTCAGGGGTTACACGCTTAAGGACGATGAGGTCTCCAACCATGAGAGTTGGCTCCATGCTCCTGCTCGGAACATAGTAAACGCTTTTGGTGTAAGTTAAAGTAAGCCACAGTCCTGAAAGCACCAAAACAATCAGCAGCACGGTTTTGAAGGATTTATCTTCTTTCATCCCCGTTAACCCTTAAACCCTCGATGCTTCCAGGTTCATCCTACCCCTGTAGAATAGTTATTAAAAGAGTTTATGGTTTTCCCTAGGAGGGGGCTGATGAAGCAGAGGGGCGGAGAAAACGTTTTCTCCCTGCTGGTTAAACCCTTAAGGAAAGCCGTAAAGGAGAGAGGCTTCTCCAGTCCAACCCAGCCTCAAAGAGAAGCCATCCCCCCAATCTTGGAAGGCGAAAACGTCCTGTTAATAGCTCCCACCGGAACGGGGAAAACTGAGGCGGCAATTCTACCCATCCTCAACAATTTCCTTTTAATGCCTGAGAAGCCTCTGGGAGTGAAAATCCTGTACATCACGCCTTTAAGAGCCTTAAACAGAGACCTTCTGGAAAGGCTTGAATGGTGGTGTAACAAGCTTGACATCAAAGTGGCTGTCAGACATGGGGACACCGAGGTTGGAGAGCGGAGCAGGCAGGCCAGAAGCCCCCCCGACATGCTTATAACCACTCCTGAAACCCTTCAAGCCATCCTGCCAGGCAGGGTGATGCGCCGCCACCTCAAAGCCGTGAGATGGGTTATCGTAGACGAGGTTCACGAGCTAGCCTGCGACAAGCGTGGAGCCCAGCTTGCCCTAGGCCTTGAAAGGCTTAGAAGGATTGTAGGATTCGACTTCCAGCGGGTGGGGCTTTCAGCAACCATAGGCTCCCCTGAAAGGGTTGCCCGTTTCCTCGTAGGCTCCAACCGCCCCTACAAAATCGTCAAGGTTCCAGTAGCAAGAGACATGAGCCTCCAAGTGCTCTACGTCAAGCCTGAACCTGGAGACGAGGAGGCAGCTGCTAAACTTTACACGCATCCTGAGGTTGCGGCGAGGCTTAGGGTTATCCGCAGCCTCATAGAGAAGCACGGCTCGGTGCTGCTGTTCACTAACACCCGTGCTGTAGCCGAGGTTCTGGCAAGCCGCTTCAAGGTTTGGGACTTAGATTTCCCCGTAAGTATTCACCACGGAAGCCTTGCTAAGCCCTCCCGGATAATGGCTGAGCAGGGGCTGAAGTCTGGAAGCCTTAAAGGGCTTGTGTGCACCAGCTCCCTAGAGCTTGGAATAGACGTGGGAAGAGTGGACCTGGTTATCCAGTATAACTCGCCTAGGCAGGTTACAAGGCTTATCCAGCGGGTTGGAAGAAGCGGCCACAAGATTGGCAGGATATCTAAGGGAGTCGTCATAACGCTGGACTCCGACGACACCATGGAGGCCATGGTTATCGCTAGGAGGGCGCTGGCTGAAGAGTTGGAGCCAGTTCAGATACCTGAAAAGCCCTACGACGCCTTATGCCATCAGCTGGCAGGGCTTCTAACCGAGCGGAACCGCTGGAGGTATCTGGAGGTCTTAGAGGTCTTCGGCAGAGCCTACCCCTACGAGGGCCTCACCTCAACGGACCTAGAGAAGGTTTTATCCTACATGCATGACAGGTATCCGAGGCTTGCCTGGGTTGCCTTCGAAGACAAGGTTTTCCTTCGCCCCCAACGCTTGAAAAGCCTCTACGAATACTACTTTGGAAATCTCTCCATGATCCCCGACGAGAAACAGTATCTGGTAGTAGACCAGACTACGGACACCCCTGTAGGCGTCCTAGATGAAGCCTTCGTAGCCGAGTACGGTGAGCCTGGAATCAAGTTTATCGTTAGGGGAAGCCCCTGGAAGATAACCGCTGTCTACGGGGACCGCATATACGTTAAGCCTGTGAACGACCCCACCGGGGCTATTCCAAGCTGGGTTGGAGAGGAAATCCCTGTCCCCCTAGAGGTCGCCTTAGAGGTTGGAGCCATCCGAAGGTTCGTGGAAGAGCAGGTTAAAGCCGGGGTAAAGGAGAAAGAAATAGTTAGAGAGCTCTCAGCCAGGTATCCGGCTTCCCCCTCAACGGTGTTCGAAGCCATCCGGGAGGTTGTCGAGCAGGCTGAGAAAGGATTTCCCATCCCCACAGACAAGCTGATAACAGTTGAAGAGTGGCGGGGCTACCTCATCGTTCAATGCTGCTTCGGAACCCTTGTAAACCGGACGCTTGCCAGAGTTATAGGCCAAATCCTATCCGAAGAATATGGTGAAGACGTAAGAGTTCAGGAGGACCCCTACCGGATAGTGGTTGAAAAGGCGGGAGGCCTCACAGGAGAAGCCATGAAAAGCCTCCTCCTAGAGCTTCCAAGCAGAGACGTGAAACGCATAGCCCTAGAGGCAGCTGCAAAGACAGGCCTCTTTAAGCACAGGCTAATCCACGTTGCAAGAAAGTTTGGAGCCGTCGCCAAGGGTGCAGACTTCACAGACTTCAGCCTCCGCCAGCTTGTCAGAAGCTTTGAAAACACGGTGGTCTTCGAGGAGGCTCTGAAAGACATGGAAGCCAACGACATGGACCTGCCTGGCCTCCTCCACGTTTTAGAGCTTATACGTGAAGGCGAAATAAGGGTTGCCACGGTCAAGAAGCGTAGGGTTCCAACCCCCATAGCCAGAATAGGCATTCAGAGGATAAGCAGGAAAACCGATATCATTCCGTCTGAGAAGCTTAAGGGAATCCTCGTGGAGTCTGCTAGGGCAAGACTTCTGAACGAAGCCCTAATCCTAACATGTGTAAACTGCTGGGAGTACGTGGAAAACGTCAGAGTTAAAAATCTTCCCGACCCCATCCAGTGTCCCTGCTGCGGCTCAGCCAGGGTGGGCATGGTTAAAGAGGCCCTAGAAGACGTGCGGAGAATCGCCGAGAAGAGGGGTAGAAACCTTAAAGGAAGGGAGCAGCGGATTTTGAACACGGCCCTAGAGGCAGCTGAACTCGTAGAACGCTACGGTTTTCCAGCGGCTGTAGCCCTCGCAGGCCACAGGCTGAAGCCTAAAGACGTTGAAAGCATACTTGAAAGAGAGCCTCAGCTTGGAGAACGCTTCTACGAGCTGATTATAGAAGCTGAAAGAGAAGCCTTAAAGCGGAGGTTCTGGTAGAGCCTTGAAAGCCAGAGGAGTCCTAGTGCTGGCTGGAGGTGAAAGCAGAAGGCTTAAGGTTCCATGCAAGGCTCTGCTTGACTTCGGAGGCCAGCCTCTCATAGCCCGCGTGGTAAGCCAAGCCTTAAAAGTTTCCAGCCTAATCGTAGTGTCCCTGGCTAAAAACACCAGCCCAGCAGACTTCCGAAGAGTGCTTCCAGGCGAAGTTGAATTTGTTAAAGACCGGTTTGAAGGTTTAGGCCCCCTAGAAGGCTTCCGCCATGGAATGAAAAGGCTTGGCGAGCTTGGTGTAGAGTATGCTCTGGCTTTAGCCTGCGACCTCCCATTCCTGAACGTTGAAGCCTTAAGCTTCATGCTGGAGGAAGCGGAGAAGCTTGGGGTGGAAGCCTTAATTCCACGGTGGCCTAATGGCTTCACTGAGGCCCTTCACAGCGTATACCAGCCTGAACCCATGGGTAAAGCTTCAGATGAAGCCTTAAACGCCGGTCAACACCTGATAATGGACGCTGTTAAAAGGCTTAAGCAGGTTTTCTACTTGGATGTGGACAGGCTTAGAAGATTTGACCCCCAGCTTTCAACTTTAACCAACATAAACACGAGGCAGGACCTGGAAGAGGCTCTGGCAAAGCTTAAAGGCTAAAATGTGGTTCTCCCAGAGAATAACTTCGGAGGCTTAATCATGGTTAGAGTTGCAGGCGTCGACCCTGGAACAGGAAGCTTCGACGTATGCATTCTCGAAGATGGAAGCTTCATCCACGGAGAAACACTTCCAACAGGCGAAGTCTTCCGCAGGCCAGAGCTCCTAGTGGAATGCCTGGCCAAGGCCGGTCCCTTAGACCTTATCGCAGGCCCCTCCGGCCACGGTCTTCCGCTGAAGCCTCTATCGCAGGCGGGCGACAGCGAGCTTAGGCTGGCAGCCTTAGTTAAAAGCCGGAGGGCTGAAAGCACTCTAGGGCTTCGAAGGGTTCTCGGTAAGCTTAAGTCTTCAGGACTGCCCGTGGTGATGCTGCCTTCAGTTAAATACCTGCCAACGGTTCCAGTCCACCGGAAAATTAACAGGGTCGACCTTGGAACGGCTGACAAGCTCTGCGTGGCAGCCCTCGGAATAGCCGACCAGGCTGAAAGGCAGGGTGTTTCCTTCAGCAGAACCTCTTTCATCCTTGCCGAGCTTGGCTTCGCCTTCACAGCTCTCCTCGCCGTTAGAAAAGGAGCTGTGATAGCAGGCTTAGGCGGAACCGTGGGAAGCCTGGGCTTTCTTTCTCCTGGAGGCCTAGACGGGGAGGTCGCCTATCTGCTTGGTAGGGTTTCAAAGAAAACCCTTATTGGAGGGGGCGCCTTCCACGCTTCAGGGCTTCCCCAGCCTGAGCCTGAAAGGCTGGCTTCTGAAGCCTTGAAAGGAGAGCCGCAGTGCAGGGCTGCCTGGGAAGCCTACATGGAAGGCTTAGCTGGAAACGTAGCCTACCTAACCGCCGCCACAGGAAAACCAAGGGAAATACTTGTCTCCGGAAGGCTTTCAAGGGTTAAGCCGTTCTTTGCGGAGGCTTCTAAAAGGCTGAAAAGGTTTGCCCCAGTTAGGAGGCTGGAGGGCTTCACTGGGAAGGTTAAGCAGGCTGCTCAGGGTGCCGCCCTTCTAGCCGACGGGCTGGCTGGGGGAAAATATGAAGGCTTAATAGAGTGTTTAAGGCTGAGGGAGGCTGGAGGAGGCCTCCTAGACTATATCCACCTTGAAGGCTTCAGCAAGGTTAAACGTAGAATGCTTAGGGGCTAGAAGAGCTCCCTGCAAGCCTCCAGTTTGAAGCCGTACCTTGAAAGGATGGAGGCAAGCTTCTCCATGGTCTCTTCAGCTTCTGAGCCTGGGGCAACCCTGCTTACGAGGCTTCTGTAGCCGGCTATAAGCCTTGCAAGCCTGTCAGCTTCGCCTCTTCTTCCAGCCTTGGAATACGCCAGAACTCTCGTAGCGTGGATTATGCTTTCCACAGCCGCAAATCCGGCTCTGCAGTAGGCTTCAGGAAGCCTTGGAAGGGCTTTAACCCTCAGAATTCTGCCCTTAAACAGCCCCCTACCCTCAAAGGCTTCTCCGCTGGAAATTTCAACTTCAAGCCAGCCGTAGGCATTCCTAAGCCTCGGCGCCTTAACCTTCAAAGCTGGCAGGAAGATGTCTTCAGGAAGCTCTCCGACCTCTGGCTCACCCTTGAAGGCTGTGGAAAGGAAAAGCTTGGGGCTGCCTGTAAGGTTAACCGTGCACTGCCTTTGGCTTTCAAGGTTGCGGTAGGTCCAGGTTTCAACGTAGGGCCTGATGACGATGGTATCCCATCCCTCTAGGAGAACCCCCATGGGAGCTGCGTGGGGCTTCCCCTCAGCGGTATAGCTGGCGACTATAACCTCGACGATTCGGCCTGGCTGAAGTCCAAGCTTTCTCAAGGTTTCAGGAGAAACCAAGGTTTCACCCTAAACTTTTACTTGGCGTAGGGGTTTAGAAGCCTTTAGGTTGCTTAGGCTTGAACATGAAGGTTTGGCTTCCCCGCTACAGGCGTATCGCAAACCTGTTAGGGTTAAGCATGGAAGCCGACTGGAAGGCCACTCTAAGGCTTGCCAGGCTGGCGGAAGGTAAAGCCGTAAAGCCATCAGAGGCAGCGAAGAGAATCTCCGGTAGAACCGTTTTCATCTTCGGGGCGGGGCCGTCTTTGGAGGCAGACCTTGAAAGGCTTTCCAAGGTAAACCTTCTCGGGCATGGGGTTTCCGTAGCTGCTGACGGAGCCACTTCAGCTCTCCTAGCCTTCAAAAAGGTTCCAAGCCTAGTGGTTTCCGACCTGGATGGAAGGGTCGGAGACCTTTTAAGGGCGGAAAGGCTTGGAGCCCTCATGGTTGTGCAAGGGCATGGCGACAACGTTGAAAGGCTTAACAGGCTTCTGCCAAAGTTTAGAAGGTTTCTGGCGACAACCCAGGTTAAACCTGTGAGAGGGCTTGTATATAATTTCGGAGGCTTCACCGACGGGGACAGAGCGGCTTTCCTAGCTGAAGCCCTGAAAGCCAGGCGGATAGTCCTAGCCGGAATGGACCTTGGCGAAACCGTTGGAAGGTTTTCCAAGCCCTGGCTTAAGGGTGAAGTTAAAGCCTCCCAGGCGAAAAAGGTTAAACTTGAAATCGCCCAGGAGCTTTTAGGCTGGCTGGCAGGCTGGGCTAAAGCGGAAATCTTAAACTTCACTCTGAAAGGCGAAGACATACCTGGCGTTAGAAGGATAAGCTTGAAAGGGCTTAAACGGCTTCTGAAGGCCTAGCTTCAACGTCCAGAACTATCTGATACCACCGAGGGCCAACGCTCCTAACAACTCTTCCAAACGCAGCCTTCAACCTAAAGCCCTCAAGGCTTCTTGGGATAAGCTTAAAGGCTTCGGTTAAAGCTTCCCCGCGGCCGGCTGCCTGAACGAAATCATAGTAATGAATCCATCCTCCCTGAGGTTTTAGGGCTTGAAGAGCGTAGGGCAGATATTCTCTGGCTTTCGCTGGGAGAGGCATGAGAACTCTGTCTGCCTGGCCTTTAAGCTTTTCCACCACGGTTTTAGCGTCGCCAAGCACGGGCTTAACAACTCCTATAAGCCTGTTAAGCAGGATGTTTTCCAGCATGTAACGGTATGCTTGAGGGTTCAAGTCTACAGAGTAAACCTTTGCGGGCTTGGCCTTCCTAGCGATTACTATGCTGAAGCATCCTACCCCCGCGAACATGTTGACAACGGTTTCTCCAGGCTGGACGAGCCTGGCTACCCTGATTCTTTCATACTGAAGCCTAGGCGAAAAATAGGTTCGGGCAATGTCTGCTTTAAAAAGGCATCCATGCTCCCTGTGAACGGTTTCCGTCCGGCTTTCTCCGGCTAGATGCTGCAGCCTCCTAAGCCTGAACTCTCCCTCCACGGGTGAAGCCTGGCTGAAAACTGCTTTAACGTTGCCGTGAACCTGCATGATGGCTTCCGCAAGTCTTCCTCCCAAAGGCTTAAGTCCGGGTGGAAGCCTTATGACGGCTAGGTCTCCTATAATTTCAAGGGAAGACTTAAGTTCGGCTGCTTCGCTCTCGGAGAGCAGGCTTTTAAGCTTCTCCTTTAAGCCTTTCCCACGCAAGCCTTAAGCCCCCGCAGGCTTGGAAAGGTTTATTAGGCTTATTTGAGCCAGCCTTTAAGCTGGGTTAACCGTCTGGGAACGGGAGGCATGGCAGGATGGCTTCAACCGGTAAAGGTGAAATATCCTATAAATGTGTCAGGTGCGGTAAAACGGTTTCCTACGAGTCCATTGTTGGAATGCCAGAGTTCAAGTGTCCTCACTGCGGCTACCGCATCCTCCAGAAGGTTAGGCCACCCATAGTCAAGCAGATTAAAGCCCGGTAAGCCTTTCAGCCTTAAGGCTTGCCATCGTCTTCCTAAGGTTTCCCAAGGCTTTCCCGCTCCAAGGGTCAGCTTCCCAGCCTGTAAGCACAGCCCCAATTTTTCCAGCGTCCTCCTGCCCTAGAAGGCTGGGGTCAGGGTGCAGGACAGCCTTTTCAAAGCCTGAAGTCTTAACATATTCAGCCAAATACTCAGCCATGCTTCTAAGCATTCCCTCGCTGTAAGGCTTCGCAGCTTCAAACTGGGAGAAAGGGTAAACCTCGCAGACGCTGGCCGGGGTTAACCCGAAAACAGGATTGTAGAAGCATACTTCAACGTCCTCTGAAAGCTTAAGTTCCGCCAGCAGCCTAGCAACCTTACCATACCTTTCATCCTGAGTGTAAGGTTTAACTTCAGGTTCAGGCAGCAGTAGGAGAATCTTCTTCTCACACTTAGAGGCTTCAACCAGCGTTTCCCTAACCCTTTGAACTTCAGGCCTTCCAAGGCTTAGCTCGTCGAATATCAGCAAACCCCGGCTTTTCCATCTGGGAGTATGCTTCTCCAGGTATTTCCAGTGTTTAGCCAGGATTTTCAGGGCTTGGAGAAGGGCGGGGTGTCCTCTAGCCCTAACCTCCAAGTGTTCCCAAAGTCTTCCTTCAGCCAGACTCTGCTTAACCTTTTCCACCTCGGAAAAGCAGGCGTAAAGGTTGTGCTCCATAAGGAAGAAGGTTTTCTCCTTTTCAGGGAGTTCCTTTAAGTCTTCAAGGCTGGTTTTCCTGCAAGCTGGGCAGGGGCATGAGAGAAACCTAAGCCTCTCAATTCTGATGGTTCCATGCTCAGTGATGTAGCGGCCGTCCTTGGCGTAAATAGCGTAGGCAGCGGAGTCGAAGAGGTCGCATCCCAAGGCCACAGCCAGGGAGAACATGGCTGGATGGCCTGCACCGAAAAGGTGGAAGGGCTTCTCGCAGGGTAAACCGCTCTTAGCCGCTACAATCATCTCCACAAGCAGGTCAAACCTGTAGGATTCCATCACGCCTGTCGGGCTTCCAAGCGCGTAAACGTCGAAGGGAAGCTCAGCCATACGTTTAGCGGCTGAGGCTACAAGGTCTAGGTGGCAGCCTCCCTGAACAGGTCCAACCCATAGAGGCTGCTTACCACCGTAGAGTTCTCTTACGTGCCGGAGGGTTTCTTTCCCTCTTCTAACGGTTTCCTCAACGGTTTTTTCAGCTTTACGTCTGGAAGCATCCCAGCCTGTTGGCACATCTAAAATTACAGCCACATCCGAGCCTATCTCACACTGGTACCGGGCTATTTCAAGGGGGTCAACCTCAACTTCGCCGTACCTGAGAATCTGGTAGGCTCCTGAATCGCCTGAATCGGTTAAGATAACTCCTTTGAAGCCTAGAAGGCTGTGAACTCCCATTTCAACAGCCTTTCCCCCATAGGTTTTCCAGAGAATGTAAGCGTTAGACGTGAGCCCTTTAAACCCTATCTCCCAAAGCCTCCCAGGAGGAAACTCTAAGGTTCTAGGGTTCAGGCAGAAGCGCGGGAGTTTCAAGGCTGCCCCTCCTAAGCTTAAGCCTTCCAATCCTTCCAGCCAAATCTTCAAATTTAACTTCAAAACTCAAGGTTTAATCTTCCCTCTACTAGCTTGAAAAAGGAGGCTTAAGAAAATTTAGGGGATGCCCTTAAAAGGATGTTTCCTACTTAAGCATGGCCTTCGCGATTTCCTCTTTGATTTCCTCCTTGGTTTTTCCTTCAGTTTCTATGCCTAGGTCTTTAGCTATCTTCTGAAGCGTTTCTTCCTCTTCTTCCTCGGTTAGCTTTCCTTCCTTAAGCTTCTGCTTCAGCCTTTGCACTTCAGCTTCAGCTTCAGCTTTCCCCTTTTCGAATTCTCCTGTGGCTTTGCCTATGCTTCTTGCCAGCTCAGGAAGCTTCTTGGCTCCGAAGAGAACTATTACGATTACGACTATGAGGACTATCCATTCCATTCCCTGAACGGTTGGGATGAAATTCAGCACTGGAAGACTGGACATGCTACAGCACCGACTTACCTTTATCAGGCGAACCTATTTTAATCTTGTGGCGGGCAGATATAAGCCATCCTGCCGCGTAGAGGGCTATCATAGGCCCGGCCACCATGAACATGGTTACTCCGCTTCCATCCGGCGTGATGACCGCCCCGAAAATGCACATGGCAGCAAAAGCGTAGCTGAAGTTTTCCTTCCAGAAGCTTGCTTCCACCACCTCCAGCGAGGTTAACAGTATCATTATGAGGGGAAGCTCGAAGGCTATTCCGAAGGCCGCCATGAAGAGAAGGACGAAAGATATGAAGCTGTCTATGGTTAGAAAGGTGATAAGGTTTATGGCTATAGCATACTTGAAGAGGAAGTCTATGGTGAAAGGCAGAATCAGCACGTAGGCGAAAAAGGCTCCCACCACGAAGAGGATGGCTGCAGGGCCGCTAAGCTTAACGATAAGCCTTTTCTCATGCGGGTAAAGCCCTGGAGACACAAACTTCGCGAACTGGTAGACTATCATAGGCATCCCCAGCGTTAACCCCAAGAATATGGAGCAGTAGAACAGAGCTATAAGGGCGTCCCAGGGAGTTGTCACGATGACCTTAACGTATTCCGGTAGCAAGTCGTGCTGCAGCTTCTGGAGAAGCATGGCTGCCACGTTGTGGAAGGGGTCTGGATAAGGATAATACACTGGGTAGCTGTTAATCTCCGTCTGCTTAATGGTGAGGGCGAAGCTTCCAGCAACTATTATGGCAATGGTTAGAATGACCTTGACAGCTCTATCCCTAAACTCTTGAAGGTGTTCCATCCAGCTCATGCGGGGACCTATGTCTTCGCTGTCCTCAGACATGTCTAGGCCTCAAAAATAAAGCGGTAAACCATTAAATAAAAGCTTTAGAAGCCCTCGTTCCCCTGTTTCAGCCGGAAAGGGTATAGTAAAATTAAAATTTCAGGTGGGAAAAATAAAAGTAATGTTTGCAGTTTATATGAGGCAGGGTGCGAAGGGGGGAAATGAGGAGGTTAAAGGTGTAAGCTTTTGATAGATGGACTGCTTATAGGTTTAACCGTTGGGTTCCCTGTGGTTACAGGCCTCTTGGCCCGGGGTCTTCCAGGCGTTTGGTCAAGAAGACTGCTGGTAGTTTTAACCACCATCGTTCTAATCGTCTCCTCGCTTCTACTCCTGTGGAGAGGCCCCTACACCTATACTCTCCCAGAGTTTTGGGACGAGGTTATAGTGGTTTTAGACTTCATCCTGCTCTTTTACTTCCTCTATCTGGGCTTCAGAATCAGGCATCCGCTTGTAGTTGTTTTAACTTTGCTCCAGCTGGTTCCCCTCGCCTACTTTGAGGCTTCTCTCCCGGTTATCCACGTGGAGCCTACGCTTGCCATAGACTTCCTAGCCATCATCATGTGCCTAATCATATGCGTTATAGGCTCTCTCATCTGCGTTTACGCTTTAAGCTACATGGACGAGCATGAGGAGCACCTGCACCTGGCCAAAACCAGGCAGCCCAGATTCTTCCTTTACATGCTGCTTTTCCTCGGAGCCATGAACGGGCTGGTTTTCGCCAACAACCTTTACTGGCTCTACTTCTTCTGGGAGGTTACCACGCTGTGCTGCTTCCAGCTTATCAGGCATGATGAAACACCGCAGGCGGAAAAAAATGCTGCCCTGGCCCTCTGGATGGGCCTCATAGGCGGAGTAGCCTTCGTCGCCAGCCTTTTCATCGGCTACTACCAAGTTGGAAATCTGGGTCTCAACAGTCTGATGTCTGCTCAGCCTGCCGCTATTATCCTTTTAGCCTTCGCCTGTCTGGCGTTAGCTGCCTTCACCAAGTCTGCTCAAGTACCCTTCCACAGCTGGCTTCTAGGTGCGATGGTGGCGCCTACTCCCGTTTCCGCCCTTCTCCACTCCAGCACCATGGTTAAGGCAGGCGTATACTTGGTGCTTAGGATTGCTCCAGCCCTTCAGGGTACAGCTTTAACTTCGGCTGTAGCCTTTGTGGGAGGGTTGAGCTTTCTGGTTACCGCGGTTCTCGCCATAAGTCAGAGGGAGTCTAAGCGTATCCTCGCCTATTCAACCATTGGAAACCTCGGCCTCATCATTCTCTGCGCCGGAGTTAACACTCCTCTGTCCATGGTTGCCGCCCTGCTTTTACTGGTTTTCCACGCCATGTCTAAGGGGCTTCTCTTCCTCGGTGCCGGAATAGTTGAGAACAGGGTTTACAGCCGGAATATTGAGGATTGGGAGGGGCTTATCGCAAGGTTTCCCCTGATTTCAGCCATCATGCTGGTGGGGATGTTCACCATGTTCCTTCCCCCCTCTGGGATGCTTCTGGCTAAATGGGTAACGCTGGAGGCTGTAGCCTCCTCTCCAGCCCAGTGGGCTATAACGCTCGTAACAATCCTCGCGGTTGGAAGCGCGGCTACAACCCTCTTCTGGTCGAAGTGGATGGCTCACCTGCTCTTCCACCCGTCCACAGCTGAAAGGGCTAAACGGGAGAAGCTTCAGCTTCCATACTTGGCTTCAACCATCACCATAACTGCGCTGGACATAGCTGTAAGCGTTATAGCCGCGGTTCTGGTTGCAGCCTTAGTGATTCCAACGGTTAAGCCCTGGTACGCGGTTAAACTGGCTTTGCCGCTTCTAAACCTCTCAACGGGAATCGGAGCATTCCCCATATGGCCTCTCTTCCTAGTTATGGCGGTAGCCTTAGCCCTTGCGGTGATGGTTTTCAGGGCTAAAGGTGGAAAGCTGGTTTCACCCTACATGTGCGGGGAAAACGTTGAAGGCGCTCCAGCCTCCTTCCGCTCCACAGCCGACCTAGAATTCAACTTTGACGCTTCAGGAATGTTCTTCGATAGAGCACTGGGAGAACCTAAAACCAACAGGTATGTAACCGCGGTTGGAATCCTCCTAACGGTTCTGGTTTTCGCCTTGGCTTTGGTGGTATAAAATGGATGGATGGCTTCTCAGCCTCACGGTTGCCGTCGGACTTGTGGTAGCAGCTCCCTTTATAGGAGGAATCCTAAGCGGGATAGACCGGAAGCTCACGGCGAGAATGCAGAACAGGGTTGGACCCCCAATTATTCAGCCTTTCTACGACCTGCTGAAGCTTTGGGGGAAGGAAAGCTTTGTGGCAAGCCGCTTCCAAGCTCTGCTGGCTTTCTCCTTCATGGTTTTCTCGGTGGTAGCCTTCACCCTGCTTGTCCTAGCCCAAGACCTTCTGCTCATAGTGTTCGTCATTTCGCTGGCCGACGTATGCCTTGTTCTCGGAAGCTACTGTGGAAGGTCTCCCTACAGCTATCTTGGGGGGAGAAGGGAACTGCTTCAAATGCTCGCCTACGAGCCTATTCTGATACTTGCCGTCGTAAACATTTACGCGGCCACAGGAAGCTTCATGGTTGAAGGCGTTTTCAAGCTTGGCTTCCCGCTGGTAATACTGCTGCCAGGAGTTTTCCTAGCCCTCCTCATAGCCCTGCCCATCGAAGCCAGAAAGTCCCCCTTCGACATCTCAGCCAGCCACCACGCCCACCAGGAAATAGTCCGAGGAGTCTTCACCGAGTTTTCAGGCTTCTCCCTAGCCCTCATAGAGTTCGGCCACTGGTTCAAGCTAATCTTCTACCTCGCCCTCCTCGCGCTTTTCTGGGTGCCACTCCTATGGCTGGGAGCCGTTCTCGCCTTCATCTTCTACTTCATAATCATGATTGTAGACAATATCTTCCCTAGGCTCACTTGGACTTTTATGTTGAAGGCTGTCTGGCTGGCAGGCTTCACCCTTGCAGTTTCAAACCTTATCGTTTTAGCACTGCTGGGAGTTGGTTTAGCATGGGCGTAATGGCGAAGTCTAGAGCTAAGTCTCCTTGGATACTGCATGTTAACTGTGGAAGGGCTGCGACATAGAAATCCTAGCGTGTTTAACCCCAAGGTTCGATGTGGAGAGGTTTGGAATGCTTCACATGGGAAATCCTAAGCACGCTGACATTCTGCTTATAACAGGGCCTGCCAACCGGAGGAATGCTAGGGTGCTTAAAACCCTCTACGAGCAGACTCCTGAGCCGAAGGTTGTAGTGGCTGTGGGAACCTGCGCCTGCACCGGAGGCATATTCCACAACTGCCCCAACGTGCTGGGAGGAGTTGACAAGGTTATCCCCATAGACGTCTACGTTCCAGGCTGCGCTGCAAGGCCTGAATCCATCATAGACGGCGTGGTTTTGGCTCTGCAGAAGCTTGCGGAAAAGAGGGTGGAGGAGGAAGCCTGATGGCGTCGCAGGTTGTCGAAGTACCCGTAAGCAAGGCTGAGCTTTTCACGAAAATCTACGAGCTTGCCGCAGCCAAGGCCAGGTTTATAGCTATAACATGCAAGGACCTAGAAGACCGCTTCGAAGTCATCTACCACTTCGAGGAAGACCTGAAAGTTGTGAACGTTAAAGTTGAAATCGGGAAGGACGAGGTTTTACCCAGCATAACCAGCATATACCCCTGTGCTTTCTTGGCCGAAAACGAGATAAAAGACATGTTCAAGGTGAACTTTGCAGGCTTAAGCCCTGACCTCCAGGGTAGGCTTCTGAAAACGGCTGACGCCACTCAGACCACCCTTCTGAAGCCTGCGGTAGGAGTTCAGCCTCCAAAGTTCCGGCTGGAGGCAAGATGCGGCCAGCAGTGTCCAGCCGGAATAGACATACCCCGCTATGTTAGGCTTATCGCGGAAGGAAAATACGTGGAATCCTTCCAGACTATTCTTGAGAAGGCTCCTTTCCCCGCCATTCTTGGAAGAGTATGCTTCGCCCCTTGCGAGGAAGGATGCAGGCAGGCTAAAAACGAGCAGCCCATACCTATAAGGCTGCTTAAACGCTTCGTAGCAGACCAGGTTGGCGTGAAGAAGCTTAAGGTGGAAAGGCTTAAGTCCACCGGTAAGAAGGTTGCCATCGTCGGGGCGGGGCCGGCAGGCCTTACAGCCGCCTACTACCTCGGCCTCCTAGGCCATGAGGTAACGGTTTTCGACGAGTTTCCCAGGCCTGGAGGAATGATGCTTTCAGGCATACCTGAGTACAGGCTTCCCAAGAAGCTTATGGAGGCTGAGATTAAGGCGAGAATGGAAGAGGCTGAAGTTGAGCTTAAACTTGGAAGGAAAATTGAAAGCCTAGACGAGCTTCTGGGCGGAGGCTACGACGCCGTTTTCATAGCTGTGGGAGCCCATGAAGGCGTGAAGCTTGGTGTTGAAGGAGAAGACCATCCGAAGCTCTTAGACTGCCTCCAGCTTTTAAGGGAGGTTAATCTTCAAGGTGAAAGGCCTAAGATAGGCCGAAAAGTGGTGGTTATAGGCGGGGGAAACAGCGCCATAGACGCTGCAAGGGTTTCACGGAGGCTTGGAGCTGAAGACGTAACCATCTTTTACCGGCGGACTAGGAAGGAGATGCCTGCCACCCCAAGAGAGGTGGAAGAAGCTGAAGCTGAAGGCGTTAAACTGGAGTTCCTTGTAGCTCCAACCAAGGTTCTGCCAGGCGAATCCCCGGCGAAAATGGAGTTCATAAGGATGAAGCTTGGAGCACCCGATGCCTCTGGAAGGCCTAGGCCTGAACCCGTTCCCGGAAGCGAGTTCACCGTGGAGGCTGACGTTTTCATTAGGGCCATAGGCCAGGTGGTCACCGTTCCCAAGGGATTCAACCTTAAACTGGACAGGCGGGGCCGAATAGAAGTTAACCCTGAAACCTTGGAGACAAGCCGCAGCGGGGTTTTCGCTGGGGGAGACGCTGTGACAGGCCCCGCCTCGGTGGCTGAAGCTATAGGAGCAGGATGGAAGGCTGCCAGCGCCATAGACAGATACCTAGGCGGCCAAGGCCTTAAAGAGCGTGAACTGAAGGAAGAGTTAACGTTGAGGCCCAGCGTTGAAGACGTTTTAGAGCTTGAGAGCATTCCGGTCGCCATGCTTCCTGTGGAGCAGAGGCTTAAAGGCTTCGACGAGGTGGAGTTAGGCTACCGGGAGAAGGAGGCTGTTCAGGAGGCTAAACGCTGCTGGAGGTGTGACTGGTATGAGTAAGGGTGCAGCCACCCGGAAATACACGGTTTTCCCCTTCGGACCTCAGCATCCTGTTCTGCCCGAGCCCATTCAGCTCAGGTTCACCGTGGACGAGGAAAAAATAGTTGACGTAGGCGTGAACGTGGGCTATATTCACCGGGGGGTGGAAAGAGCCTGCGAGCTTAACGACTACCAGCGGAACGTATACCTCTGCGAAAGGGTCTGCGGAATATGCAATGTAATGCATGCCTTATGCTACTGTATGGCTTTGGAGAAGCTTGTGGACGTGGAGGTTCCTGAAAGAGCCCAGTATTTGAGGGTTATATGGGCAGAGCTTAACAGGCTTGAAAGCCACCTCCTATGGCTGGGCCTCCTAGCCGACGCCATGGGCTTCGAAAGCCTCTTCATGCAGTTCTGGAGGGACAGGGAAATCGTTATGGACCTCCAGGAGCGTACAGGTGGAAACAGGGTTATACCTTCAACCTGCGTGGTTGGAGGGGTTAGAAGGGACATTCTTAAGCCCTTGGCTGAACGTTTCAGGGAAGGCATGATTGAGCTTAGAAGGCGGGTGGACAAGCTTGCCCCAGTCATTCTTAAGGACCCAGCCTTCAAGAGGAGAACCGTTGGGAAAGGCTTTCTGTCCTATGACGACGCCCTGATGCTTGGAGCCGTAGGCCCCACAGGCAGGGGAAGCGGCCTAGTGAAAGACATCAGGCTTGAAGGCTACCAGGCCTACAAGCACCTCAAATTTGAGCCCGTAGTGGAAAAGGACGGCGACGTTTACGCCAGAACCCTTGTAAGGTTCTACGAGGTATACCAGGCCATAGACTTGATTCTCGAAGCCTTAAAAAGCATGCCTGAAGGGGAAATCAGGGTTAAACCTGAAAAGTGGCCTGAAGGAGAGGCTGTGGCAAGGGTTGAGCAGCCTAGAGGAGAACTTTTCTACTATGTTAAAGGGAACGGAACTAACAGGCTTGAAAGAGTTAAAATTCGAACTCCAACCCTCGCCAACATTCCGCCTTTGCTTGCCATGCTTCCAGGATACGAGGTAGCAGACATACCTGTAATCGTTCTCTCCATAGACCCCTGCATAGCCTGCACTGAAAGGATAACCCATGTTAAGAAGGGAGGGGGAAACTGATGGTTCGAATGCTGCCCAACATCCTGAGAAACCTCTTCTCCAAGCCTGCAACGGTTAAACATCCCTTCGTGAAGAGGGAACCCTTCCCCGGCCACCGTGGAACGATAACCTTCGACATGAAGAAATGCGACCTATGCCAGGACTGTGAGAGACTCTGCCCTCCAGTAGCCATAAAAGTTGACCCTGAAGCCAGAACCATAACCTACGACCCCTTCAAATGCATATACTGCTACCTCTGCGTTACCAACTGCCTTCAAAGAGCCATAAGAGGGCGTCCAGCCTACACCCCGCCAGCCTACCAGAAAGAGATAGTATACTATAAGCCTGAAGAATAAGAGGGATACTTAGAAGACCTTCGGGATAAACCTCCACCTAACCCTCCGCGTATACTCCCTGTATTCGCTTCCAAACTTTTCAAGCAGAAGCCTTTCCTCTCTTAAAGCTGTGAGAACCGTTAGAACGGTGAAAACCGCTGCTGGAATAAGTATCCAGGCTATACCCCACAGGATGGCGACGCCGAAATACATGAGGATTAAGCTGAGATAGCAGGGATGCCTAATCTTCGAGTAGATTCCAGCCGTTACAAGCCTGTCAATTCCCTCAACGGCTTCATGGGCTTTCCTATGGAAGACGTGAGCCTGCCTGTGAATTATCCCCCCAGCAAGAAAGACTGCAGCGCCAGCCATGTTCGTCAGCGGAGAGAACGGTATGGTCGGGGCTGAAAACAGTGTTCCTACAACTCCAATCACGATAAGTATAGGCCATTCAATAACGCTTCTGATGGAAGGTTTCAGCAGCAAATACCTGTCCAGAATTTTCCAGCTCATCCGCTTGCACGTATGTTTTTCATCAAGCGTTTTGTAAAACCTTTTCGGCTATGGCTTCAGCCATCTGGCTTGTGGTAGCTGAGCCTCCAAGGTCATACGTTTTAACTTTCCCCTCCCTTAAAACCTCGATTACGGATTTTTCAACTTTTTCAGCTGCTCCTGTTTCCCCGAGAAATTCCAGCAGCATTTTAGCTGCGAGAATGGTGGCCACCGGATTAACCTTGTTTTGGCCTGCATACTTGGGGGCTGAGCCGTGGACAGGCTCGAACATCCCGTATTTTTCGCCTAGATTGGCTCCTGCGGCAAGTCCTAGGCCTCCAACAAGCCCTGCCGCCTCATCCGACAGGATGTCCCCG
The DNA here is from genome assembly GCA_001593855.1 of Candidatus Hecatellales archaeon B24. GTDB lineage: Archaea > Thermoproteota > Bathyarchaeia > Hecatellales > Hecatellaceae > B25. The sequence continues at coordinate 28,969 of LUCC01000004.1, forward strand.
AACATGTTGGTGGTTACGATCACGTCGAAGGTTTGAGGCCGCCTTACAAGCTGCATGGCTGCAGCGTCAACCCTAAGCTCCTCTACCTCCACTTCAGGATATTCCTCTGCCACGTCTAGAACGGCCTGCTTGAAAATGCTGTCTGTCAGCTTTAAAATGTTAGCCTTGTGCACGTAGGTCAGCTTCTTCTTGCGTTTACGCGCTAGGTTGAAGGCGAATCTTGCCACCCGCTCCGACGCCCTACGCGTTATAAGCCTCGTTGAAATTCCCACTCCAGGAGCGATCTCGAATTCTCTGGCATAGTAGAAGCCTTCAGTGTTCTCTCTCACGATTACCAAGTCTATGTCGGGTCTGAGGCATGGAACGTTTGGAAGGCTTCGAGCAGGCCTAACGTTAGCGTAAAGGTCGAACATGGTTCTAATTTTAACGGCGACGCTTACAGGCGAACCTGGCTCCTCTGGAGTGGTTACAGGACCCTTGAAGCAGGCGTGAGACTGCTTAAGCTTTTCAACGGTTTCCTCCGGAAGGTTGGTTCCATATTTAGGTATAACGGAAACCCCTGCCTCGCACATTAAATATTCAAACCTAACGCTTCCAGCAGCCTCTTGAACAGCGTCTAAAACCTTTAAGGCTGCTTTCACAACCTCCGGCCCTATGCCCTCTCCGGGAATAACTGCAATCCTATAGGTTCCAGCCAACCCTAAACCTTCCCGACTTCAGCCTCTTCAAAAAATCCCAGCTTTCAATTATTAACTTTTCTGCAGGCCGTTTCCTATTTTCAAGCTTGTAAGCAGGGGCACTTCGACTAGAAGTATCAAGGCGAGGATTATGTAGGCTGAAACGAAGCCTAAGCCCTCGACGAGAAGGCCTGTCAGGGTTGAAGACAGCGAAGCTGCAGCCATGCTGGCTGTGAAAAGAACGCCGTAGCCTATCCCCCAGGCCTCCCTGGGTGTAAGGTCTGTGGCTAAAGCGTCGTGAAGCGTTATAATCGACCACACGGCTATCCCGGCAGCCACCACTAAGGGTATGGGGTTCTCCCACGGCGCTAAAGCCATAGCTGTGATTAAGCTTGAAGAGGCAACTACCATGGCCAACATGAGCCTTCTACGTTCCACCCTGTCGGCTAGATACCCTGTTAAAGGCTGAATTATTCCTGCAACGTAGAAAAGCGCGTAATAGTATCCTGTCTGGGCTGCCGCTATCCCATAGATGGAGATTAAGAAGAGAGGCAGAAAGTTTCCAACCCCCCTAATCGACAGCGTCATCATCATGAACATGGACAGAAGACGCTTAAACCCGTAGACCTGGAAGAGGTTTTTCAAGGATATAGGCTTCTCCACAGGCCTAACCTCAGGTGTAGCAGCCAGCAGAATGAGGGCTCCCAACGCGAAGCCTAAAACCGAGAAGAGGACCAGCGGAATTCTCCAGCCTAGAGGAATTAAAGCCGCTACAGCTGCCGGTGTTAAGGTGAACCCAAGCGAAGAGGAGAAGCCATGTATTCCCAGGGCCTTCCCGCGTTGATCCCTCGGGAAAACATCTGATATGAGGCGGAGCGATAGGGGGTGGTGGGCTGAGCCTCCAAGCCCTGCAAGAGCCTGAAAGGCGAGGATAGCATAGTAGTGGGTGGATGTGGCTGTTAGAAGCATTCCGGCGGAGGACAGTAGAAGCCCGAAGCCCATAAGCTTGGCAGGGTTAAATCTTCCAGCTAAAACTCCGACGGGAATCTGTCCTACCGCGTAGGTGGCAAGGAAAACAGAGAAGATAATTCCAGCCTCCATATAAGTTAACCTGAACTCTTCCAGAATCATGGGTGAAAGAGCTGGAACCAGAATCCAGAAGCTATGGTTCATAGCGTGCGATACCGAAATTGAAAGCAGAGCTTGAAGGCTGCGTGGAGAGGTCTCACTCAACCTTTCTTCCCTCCAAGCCTCCGTGAAAAGCCTGAATTCTCCATGTCCTTGAAAGTCAGCCATCCGCCAACTTATAGTCAGCAAGCCGGATATTAGCGGTTTTCGCTTCCACCGGCGGAGTCTAAAAATCCGTAATGGTTAAATGAAAAAACGATTTTTAAGGGTTAAAAGGGAAGGTTCAAAGGCTTCCTTCATCATGGTATGGGCGGCTGCTTCACGTAAAAAGGGTCTGCCGTGATGAAGCTTTACGTGATTTACGGAGACGAATTCGCAGAGCGTTTCATAGGCAACCTGTTGAACTATTCGGCTTTCTGCGAAGCATGTGGGCTGTTCTGTGAGCACTGCAGGACTGCCTACCCGTCTTATGCTTCAGACTTCGAAGGCGTTTTCAGGGTGGAAACCGGGCTTCCCTCCTTCATTGAGGAGCCGGAAGGCTATCTTCCCTCAAGCATAGGCTCGGCTGAAGTGCTGGTTGCTGTTGGAATCCACGTAGACCTGCTTCTCGCCATCCCTAAACTCGTAGTCAACAGCAAGGTTAAAGGCGTAATAGTTCCAGTGGAGCACAGCCACTGGTGTCCTCCAGCCGTCAGAAGCCAGCTTAAAAGCGAACTCAGCGAGATGAACGTTGAGTCAGCATTTCCAAAGCCCTTCTGCGCCCTTGAGAAGCCTGAAAAAGGAGGAATAATCGACGTCTTCATCGAGAGATATATGATTGGAAGACCTAAACTCGAGGTTAAAATTGTCCGGGGAGAAATCCGTGGAACCCGTGTTTTAAGAAGTGCCCCCTGCGGTTCAACATGGTATATCGCCCAGCAGATTAAGGGGCATAGGGTGGAAGGCATAGAAGAGGTTATATCTAAAGCCCACCACTCCTACCCTTGCACGGCCAGCATGGAAGTAGACAGGGAAATAGGCGACACCATCCTCCATAAGGCTGGATATATAATAAGAGAGGAAGTGCTGGAAGCCATAGGAAGGGCGCAGTCTGCTGAAACGTTCGAAGGCTGACTTCAAGTGAAGTTTTAAGCTAAGGCGTGCTCAGTTAAGCCTTGGCGAAGACCGTTTCTAAGGCTTTCTTTGCCGTTCGAATTGTCTGCGCCCCACCGCTTACAAAAGCTACTTTCAAGGCTTCTAAGACTTCCTCGCGGGTTGCTCCAAGGTTTAATGCAGCTCTCATAGACTGAACCACGCAGTCCTCACACATTCTCGCAGCGCCAATACCCATAACCAGCAACATTTTGTATTTGGCAGGCAGAGCACCGTCACTGAGGATAACCTTGTTGCAGTGCTCGTAGAAGGATGCTGAGGAAGGATCTAACCTTACGAAAACCTCCATCGGACCAGGTTCAAACCCTATTCTCCTAGAAACTTTCCTGGAAACTTTTCTACCTGGCAATGTTGACACCGAGAAAGAACTCTCTCGGAGGAGGATAAAAAGGTTTCACCGCTACCCGAAATGCTTTTTGAAAACTTGGTAGAGGTCTGCTGGCTTCTCCAGTATGAACACGCCTTCCATTCTAGTCAGCCTTTCAACGTTTTCCACGTCTTCTCTTCTCACCCTCAGCTTTAGGCTGCGGCCGCTGGGAAGCTTTGTAACTATAACGCCTTCCCTGTAATCGGAGGGCATTACGTAGACGGGGACGAAGGCTTTAAGAGCCATAATCGCCGAATTAGAGAGCAGGCTGTCCGCTATCCCCAGCGAAATCTTCGCAACAGTATTCGACGTGGCCGGAGCTATCAGTAAAAAGTCAAACTTTCCCAGTTGCAGCTGGCCGGCTAGAAACGGCGAATTCGCGTCAGTTTCAACCCAAAGCCTGCCGAAGTTCTTCTCCAAATCGCCGGTAAGCCTGTAATATTTCGCGACTAGGCTTCCAGCCTTAGAAAGGAAAACCTTTATGTCTGCGATGCCCTCGTATTTTCTCTTTATTTTCTTCATGGTTTCAACGGTTTCAGTCAGTCTGTCCCCGCTGCCTGTGATTCCCCAAGCAACTTTTCCCTTCTTTTCCGCCTTCAAGGCGTGTAGGCACCTCACTCTTTAACTTCAAGCTTCTCCAGGAATTCAGCAAATCTTTTAACGGTTTTTCTCAGGCTTCTAAATCCCTCCAAGTCTTTCTTGACGTCTTCCAAGGTGTCTTTAGACCAGAAGGTGGCTCCAAGGTTTGCTCCGAAAGCTCCTCCGCTAACCGGGATAACCCCGTTTAAAATGTAGAAAGTCATGATTTGCTGTAATGCTAGCTCTTGGCCGCCAGCCCTGTCTCCTCCAACCGCAACAGCCATGCCGATTTTATACTTGAAGATGTTAGGGTTTGACGCGACTAGGGCTCGGCATCGGTCCATAACAGCCTTCATCTGCCCGCTTACCCCGCCGTTGTAAACGGGGGTGGCGATTATTATTCCTCTGGCTTTCCCGAGTAAAGGGTAAAGCTCATACATGTCGTCTTTAATCGCGCATTCCTTGTTTTTCAGGCAGTAGTCGCAGTGCTGGCAGGGAGCAATCTTCCTGCCTCTGACGGTGAAAAACTCCGTTTTAAACCCCTTCTTCTCCAGCATTTTCAGGGCTTCCTTCAGAACATGCTCCGTTGCCTGCCTTCTAGGGCTTCCGCATATGCCCAGTATCATAGCTCAGAAACTCTCCGAATTTCAAAATCGTGGAAGTCTCTTTCCTCTTTAGGATAGGGAAGGGGATGAAAATATAAAAAGTTGGAGGGGGTTAGGTAGGACTACTTTAAAGGCTCAAACTGTTCTTTGGGAGCCCCGCAAATCGGGCAAATCCAGTCTTCAGGAAGGTTTTCAAACCTGGTTCCCGCCGGAATGTTGTTTTCAGGGTCTCCCTTTTCCTCGTCGTATATGTACCCGCAGATGGTGCACCTGTACTTTGCCAAGGCTTAACCCTCCGCATGGACAGGAGCGGTTTTCGGGGTGCCTCCCCTCTTCACCAAGCGATAGTAAGCGTAGGTCATAGGTTCTCCACCCGTCAAAACATTGGCGTCCACGATTTCGCCTGCGAAGAGGGTATGGCTGCCAACGTCAAGCTCCCCTTTAACCTCCACCTCCAACCATGCCAACGTGTTATCCAAAACTATAGGAACACCGGTTCTACCTATTTTAAAGTTGACACCTTCAAGCTTGTTGATTTCCCTGCCTGACTTGAAGCCGAACCTTCCAATAAAAGACAGCGGAGTGTCCTTTGAAAGAGCTGAAACCGGAGAAATAGAGTGCTTCGACTGGTGGTTCTGCCACAAGAAAATTTAAATGGCGTGCTGATGCTGAATGAAGGGGGAATAAATTTGGGTGAAACCATAAAAAACCTGGTAAAAGCTTTCATCGGAGAAAGTCAGGCGAGAAACCGTTACACCTTCTACGCGAAGGCTGCCAAGCAGGAAGGATACGAGCAGATTGCAGAAATCTTTCTCATCACGGCGGAAAACGAAAAGGAACATGCAAGCACCCTCTTCAAACTTATCAACGAGCTTAAAAAGCAAAGTGGCGGAAGCCTGGATGAAATTAGCGTGGAGGCGGCAGCTCCAACCGTGTTCGGCACCACCGCGGAAAACCTGAAGGCGGCAATCGCCGGAGAAAACTACGAGTACACCAAAATGTATCCTGAGTTTGCTGAAGTTGCGGAGAAGGAGGGCTACCCTGAAATCGCGAAGAGGCTTAGGGCGATTGCAAAGGCTGAGGAACACCACGAGGAAAGATATAGAAAACTGCTGAAAGAAGTGGAAGCTGGCACGGTTTTCAAGAAGGAGAAGGAAGTCTGGTGGGTGTGCAGGGAATGCGGCTACGTCCACTACGGGAAGGAGCCTCCTGAGAAATGTCCCTCCTGCGACCACCCCAGAAGCTACTTCCAAATTAAATGCGAAGAATATTAAGGGGGATGAAAAATTGACTGAACTGAAACAGGTTTACAGGTGCAATGTCTGCGGGAACATAGTTGAGGTTTTACATGCTGGAAAGGGGGAGCTGGTATGCTGCGGCCAGCCTATGGAGCTACTTCAAGAGAAAACAGAGGAAGCTGGGAAAGAAAAGCATGTGCCCGTGATAGAGAGAACAGAGGCTGAAGTAAAGGTGAAAGTGAGCTCCATTTCTCACCCAATGGAGGAAAACCATTTCATAGAGTGGGTTGAACTTTTAGCCGACGGCAGAGTGTACAGAAAGTTTCTGAAGCCCGGAGACCTGCCGGAAGCCGAATTTCAGGTGAAAGCTGAAAAGGTGGAGGCAAGAGAATACTGCAGCGTTCACGGGCTGTGGAAAACCTCCTAACCCCACATTTTTAAGCTAGGTCATGAAGGGTGCTTGCTAAGAGCTTAAACGTTAAGAAGCATAGTAGAAAGGTAAGCTGGATTGGCTTGTATGAAGAGGGTGGAAGCTGAAAATGGCTGAACGCGTATGGAAGGGGAAGCCCATACCGGAGTTCAAACTTTTCCAGGAGAGGTTTCCCAAGCTTTCAGAAGAATTCACCGAGTTGGTCCGTGAAACTTTAGAAGAATCAAAGCTGGAAAGAAAAATACAGGAGCTGGTCATAGTTGCCCTTCTCGCAGGCAAGTTTGAAGGAGGCTTCAAGTTCCACCTGAAAGAAGCTATAAGGCACGGGGCGACCAAGGAAGAAGTAGCTGGTGCTATTCTTTTAACCCTGCCCTACTGTGATGTGGCTACTTTCCTGAAATCGCTGGCCTGGGCAAGGGAAGAAGGAATACTTTAACATGAAAACATGGAAATTATCGCCCGAAGCGTACCTAATATCATTAAGATGATGTTTGAAACACTGGAGTTGAAGGACTAAATGAGGTAACGGAGGTTTAAGCCCCATCTGTCACGGGTTCTAGGAAAACTTGATTCGCCAAAATTACTGAACAGGGAAAGACTTTTCGCATAATCCTGCTCAAATTTCTTCGGCTATCTTCTTGGCTTCTGGGAGGCGTTTTGAATTTAGGGCTACATCGAGGCCGTGACGGGTGGGATGAGGTATAAGCCAGCTTTCCTTTATCAGGCGTTTCACGGCTTTCTTGACTTCGCCTCTCAGGTGTTTGGGGAAGCCCTTTGGGACATTATCGACGGGTGTGTGTTTGGCTCCGGCTGCATGGAGCCTATAAAATTTAGCTATGATTGCTCGGTCGATGTCGGTCAGGACCATGTCTTGCCTCCCTTTAGGTTTTGTAGCTTATAAGCATTATGTTCTAAATGAAACATTAGCATATTTTAAAAAACATTTAAATGTTTCTTAAAAGAAATATTTATAAGGCTGAAACATGTCCATTTAATTTGGAGGAAAAACTATGCCAAAAACCCGGCAAGCCGAAATAAACCCTCCAGCCCTCCAGCAACTCTTCGGTCCAACCGCCATGGCTAAGCTTCTAGACTTCTTAACCCTCTACCATAGCCTAGACTATCCGAAGTCTGAGATTGCTGAGAACTCGGGGATAGGCTGGAAGACACTACACACCCTCTGGCCCCTCTTGGAACACTATGAACTCGTGAAGCACACCCGCGATGTGGGCAGAGCCAAACTCTACCGAACCAACACGGACAGCCCCATCATAAAAGCCCTACACCAACTGGCCCACCAAATATCAACCCACAACCTTGAGAAACAGGCAAAAAACGGGTACCCGTCCTCGCCATAGCCAAAGCTTAAAGGGGATAGCATGGTTCCCACGATGAGCTGAGTCATAAGTCTTCAGCTACTTATTTTTAAACCAGTTGGGTCTCATGAGGTGGGCTAGGTCTCGCCAGGATAGTTTTGCGTATCTTGTGACGGTTTCGATGTGTTTCCAGCCAAACCAGTCTTGGAGTTGCATGAGGCCGAAACTGTATTCGCTGGCCAGCTGGCATGCGCGCTGTGCTCGGAACCAGTGGTCATAGAGGTGGACGCCTACTTTTCGCCCTATCTCCCCCACGATTTGATGGGCTCTGACGCGGCTGAGCCTACGGCAAACACTCCAAGAACCTCCTTAAGGATCTTCACAACCTCCTCAAGCAGGACGGCGGCTTCCGTTTGATCTACGAAAACCTCCAAGATACGCCTATCCTCACGCAAATTCCCCATCGTAAGCCCCATGATCATATTAAACTTGAAAGCGCCAAAGACATCAACCACATTATCTAGGGTTTCAGACTTCAAGTTTGTTTCAACAGAAAACTCAGCAAACTTTCGATCGGGCGCATAAACGGCAACAGGCAACTCTTTAGGATACAAATATTTCCACCTCCTCTATTGGAGAGGAGATACAATCAGCTATAACTGTGTCGTTTTCAAGCCTATAACTAGCTTAAATCCTTTAACGTTGAAGCAGGAGGCCCCTTCCAATAGCATGTGAATTTGGTTAGTTCATTATCTAATGCGAGTTTCATACTGCTTTTTTAGCCTTTTAATCTCCTTGACAAAGTCAAACCTGCCCTTACGTGAGCTTTTAAGACCTGTTTCTCTGCAAAGTTTCTCAATAATAATCTTCTCTATGATTGTTGCTCCGGTTCCGAAGAGGCTGGCTAGGGCTGCATGAAACTTCTCGGGGACATATGATAGGTTTTCTCTGGCTATGTGGAAATCCCTTTCCAGGTAAAAGTATATTACGTGTTTGACGCTTTCACCGAATGAATTAAAAGCTTTATCGGTAGCCTCTTGCAGAGCCTTCTCGAAACTCTTATCACCTTCACTCAGAAGTCAAACCTCCCTAAACAACTGGAATAAGCCTCACTTTTATTCTGTCCTTTAAAAACTCGGTTTTAAAGCCATAGAAAGGAGTATAACGTTTTGTACTATATGAGAAGGTTATGCCATCCTCATTTATGAGGCGGAAGATGTAATCTGCTATGTCGGAGAGTTGC
>LUCC01000068.1 GCA_001593855.1 Candidatus Hecatellales archaeon B24
CCAGCCCGCCTAGAAGGTCGTTGAAGGCTGGAAGAATTATCAGGCTTCGGCAGGAAGGTTTAACGTTAAACTTTTCCCTCATAGTTTTCTCGGCGTTTCCACCGGGTTTTATCCCCCGGGATTTAAGGAAGTCCTCGCAGAGCCTTCTAACGTTTACAGGAGCGTTAACCCAAACCTGCCTCATAACTCTAAAGCCAAGCAGCTTTCTGAACTGAACAGCCGGATGATTGTGGCCTATAACCCAGTGGGAAGCTTCGAAAAGCTTCGGGGAGGGCCAGGCGTGACCGTGGAAGAAGCCTACTTTAACTTCTCCAGCCTCTAGGAGGAAACCGCGGCTGGAGTGAACTGTCACGCCTTTACCTGCGAAAACCTCGGCTCCCCCGTCATGGTTTCCGAGCACAAGCCTTACATCTGAAACCTTGGCTTTCAAGGCTTCTAGGAAGCCCGGTATATCCCGCCATTCTCCGAGAGAAACCTTGGGGATGGTGTGTTTGAGGTCTCCGAGGATTACAAGGCTTTCAGGCTTAGCCTCCCCTATAAGCCTTAAAATCTTCTCTTTAATCTTGCTGGTCTGGGATGGAAGGTTTATACCTTTCTCTGAAAGCTCGAACTCGAAGCCCAAGTGTAAGTCTGCCACCACCAGTATGCGGCTTCCATCGCCTACTAGGAGGGCTGGCCATGGAAAGTAGGGTGCAATCATCTTTCAAGCCTTAAAAAGTGAAGGTTAAGGTTAAAGGTTTCCCCCAGCCTAACCATTCTCTTGGAGGCAGCGTTGAAAAGGGAGGATGAGCTTCTAGCCGAAGCCTGCAGGGAAGCCTCTGAGAGGGGAAGCCTTTCAAGCCGCTACAGGAAGCTTCTAGCCCAGAGATTCGGCAAACGCTTCGAGAACGCCTGGAAAGCCGTGGTGGAGGGAACGGTTAAGAAATATGTTTTCCAGCCCAGCGGCCGCGTCATATGGATCGTTGTAGGCAAGGAGAGAGACTACCAGGTGCTTCCGGAGGTTGACTACTGCACCTGCGATGACTACTACTACCGGGTGCTGGATGGAGAAGCCCTCCTATGCTACCATCTTATCGCACAGCGGCTGGCCAAGGCTTTAAACCGCTACGAGCGGGTGGAAGCCGAGGAAAACCTTTATGAAACCTTCATGTCCGAGTGGCGGTACATCCGGAAGAAGTGGTTTCAGCAATAGCCTTCCAAGCGGAAAACAGCATGGCAGCCGTCCAAAGCTGATTTGGGCTTCCTTTAGGCCTGCCGTCCGGCGTATACCACTCGTTCAAACCTTGCAAACCCGCCATCTTCGCGAATTCCTCTTCAGCCTTCTCCTTCAAGCCTAATTTTATGAGGGCTATAACCAGGTGGCCTTGAACCATGGGCCACACGGTTGAGTTTTGGTAGGTGTGAGGCTTCTGGCCGCAGTCCTTCTTGGGGTAGGGAGGCTGGATGTTGAGAATTCCGTGGGGGGTTGAAGCTTTTTGAAGGACTTCAACGATGGAAGCTTTCTCACGGGAGGAAGCTGCACCGTAGAGAATGGATAGAGCGTTTCCAAGGGCGTCCATTCTGCCTTCTGACCCCGGTAAATCGGTGTAGCAGCCTTTCTCCCTGCTCCAGTAGGCTTCCCGAATTAAGGTTTTAAGCTTGGAGGCCTGAGGGTTTCTACCTGAAAGCTTTAAAGCCCTGTAGGCTAGAAGCTGGCATACTAGGGTCGGCTTTCCCACGTAGTTTGCCATGGCGTCCATCCAGCCGCTTCCACGGATAAACCCTTCAGCGTCAACCTTCAAGGCGAGTTCTTCAGCGATTCTCTCAGCTTCTTCCCTCCAGTCTTTCAGGAAGCTTCTGTCGCCTGTAAGCTGGGAATACGTGTGCAAGCCTATTAGGAGGAGAGGTTGGCTGTCGCCTGTCCAAGGCTGAAGGCCGGAAAGGTTTGGAAGCATGAATTTTATGGGGTAGCCTGCGAGGAGGCTGGGCTTCCGAAGCATCCTAAGGAAGTTCACGGGATACACCAGTCCTCTAAGCCTGCTTATCATGGCTGGAATCCTGCCTTTACTTTTGCAGGCTTCAAGGAACATGGATAAGTGGCTTTTCAGCCTTTCCCGGTAGCTCAGGCTTGCTAGGGCTGGCAGGCTGAAGACCACGTCTCTAAGCCAGTATTGGTAGGCGTAGTTTAAGGGGCTGCCGTAGAAGCCTTTACCCCTGGCGCAAAGACGGACAGCCTCCTCGGCTTCAACCAGTTTTCTCCTAACCATTTCATGGGAGAACAAGTTTTCCAGCCCTAGCACAACCCCGTTAGGACTTCAGAAGCCTGCTGCTGAGCCCTTCTATTCTATCCATGGTTTTACGTCTTTCAAGTTCTAGGGCTGCCCTCAGCCGGCTGGCTGCACAGGCTTCACCATACTTCTCCCTGAAAGCCCTGACATACTCAAGTTCTCCAAGAGTTTTCTCAACCATCCTGAAGAAGACTTCAAGGCTTTCAGAGCTGTCAACAAGCTTGGCTAAAGCGTCGTACATAGCTGGGTTTCCAGCCTTAAACCATTCCAGAAGGCTTTGAGGATTAGCTTCAACCAGCCCAGCCATACTGTAAGCCAGAAGCTCGTCCAGCTCCTTGCTGTAGCCGTGGCGGGCGGTTCTCCAGTTTTTAGCCGTCTGAGGCAGATGAAGCCTGACAGCCTCCATAACCCAGGCCTTCACAGCATCCCTGCAGGCTTCCCTAAGCGCCTTAACGGCTTCCAGCGTAGACCTGTAAGCTTCAACCTCGCATTCGACGCCCAGGGGAATCTGGCCGAGACTTTCAAGCTCTTTGAGGGCTTCTTCAAACCTCATGGAAGCCACTGCAGGGAAAACCCTGTCCTCCAAGATTTTCCCCAGCCTTTCAATTCTTGAAAGGTCGCCGCTAAGCTTTTCAGCTTCACCTTTTATTTCAGCTAGGAGCCTTTCAAGCCTTTCAGCTTTAACCTTACTCCTCCGCTTAGCCTGCCAGTATAGAAGACCCAGCAGGGCTGAAAGCAGAAGAGCCAGCAGTAAAAAGGCCAGTAGAAGACTGGTTAAACCCGCCGGACCGTTCAACCCTCAGATACCCTCAAAGCCATATAGGGAAGGAAAACCTTATAGAGGTTCACCTTACTAGCCAGATACGTGATGAAGTCGTCCCAGCCTGATCGCCTAGGCGAAATGAAGAACACGCGACGGACTGATGTTAGGTAGACCTAACTTTTTGAGGGAATGCTCAAAAATTTAAATATTTCCGTGCTTATGCTCTAAAATGCTTAAATAAAAGTTAGGCTATCCTAACATTTGATAGTGATGGGTTTAGCTAAGGAATTTAGGCTGGCAGAGGCTGAGGTGGGTAAAACCTATGAGGTTGTTCGCTTAGAGGGTTTCGGAGCCGTTCGGAGGAGAATAATGGATATGGGTTTGGTGCCCAAAACCAGGGTTAAACTTATTAATGTTGCACCTTTAGGTGACCCCTTAGACCTTGAGGTGAAAGGCTTCAATTTGACTATTAGAAAGAGCGAGGCTTCCACCATAATCGTTAAGGAAGTGGGTCAATGATTCCGCTAGCCTTTGCCAATGAAGGCAGCCTAGTCCAAATAGTTGAAGTTAGGGCTGGGCAGGGGCTTACCCGTAGGCTAGCCGAACTTGGTTTAACTCAAGGTTCAACTTTGAGGGTTGTTAAATCTTTGTCTCCGGGGCCGGTGGTCGTTGAGGTTGTTAATGATAATGGTTATACTGATGCTTGGGGGTTTCGGGATAACCATGAAGATTTTCGTGGAAAATCGGGGATGAGTGTTTGGAGAGGAGAGCTTTACAGCTAGCTGTAAAAAAGTTTAAGGTTGCTATTGCTGGGAATCCAAACGTTGGGAAGTCTACTCTTTTTAATGGGCTTACGGGTGGCCGAGCTTGGGTTGGAAATTGGCCTGGGGTAACAGTTGAGAAGAAAGTTGGAAGGATTAGAGTGGACGGACGCTACCTTGAGATTGTTGACCTACCTGGAATCTACGGTCTAACAGCCTACGGCGTCGACGAGCTTATAGCTAGAAACTTCATAGTGGAGGAAAATCCAGATGTAGTAGTTAACATAGCTAATGCCGCAAACCTTGAACGCAACCTATACCTCACAGTTTCTCTTATCGAGATGGGTGCAAATGTTGTCGTATGTCTAAACATGGTAGACCTGGCAACTGACCAAGGATATAAAGTAAATTCTGAAAAACTCTCCCAGATGCTCGGCGTACCGGTGATTCCAACCGTAGCTGTGGAAGGACGTGGAATAGAGGAGCTTAAGAAGGCAGTTGTCGAGGCAGCTGAACGCAGAGAAAAACCTGCGGGTTTAGTTAACTATGGCAGTAAGGTTGAAGGCGAAATAGGTAGACTTTCAGAAATTGTTGAGAAAGACTTGGAACTTGCAAGAAAATATAATTCGCGTTGGGTAGCTATCAAACTTCTTGAAGGAGACTCGGATGTTGAAGATAAAATTAAGCTTTCACCTCTGTCCCGTGAAATATTGGATCAGGCCGCGGAAGCTAGAGAAAAACTTAAAAGTTCTCTCGGAAGAGATTTAGAAGGCTACATAGTTGAGAAAAGATATGAATTCGTCTCTCAGCTAGTCGAAGAGTGTATTGGAGTTTTAGTTAGGAAGCCTATAACCCTAACTGATATGGTTGATTATGTTGTAACCCACAAGGTTTTCGGCATACCAATCATGCTTACAGCTCTCTACATGGCTTTCAAGTTCGCCTTCGACGTCGCAGCTCCACTCTGCGACCTAATAGACTGGTTTTTCGGCTGCCTCCTGTACGATTTAGCTGCAACCCTGCCTGGGCTGGCTGGCTCCCTCCTCGCCGACGGCATCATAACAGGTGTAGGCTCAATCCTAATATTTGTGCCAAATCTGGCCTTCATTTTCCTATTTCTCGCACTACTCGAGGATGTAGGCTACATGGCTAGGGCCGCCTTTGTCGTAGATAAAATAATGCATAAGCTTCATCTTACCGGTAAGTCTCTGCTTCCCCTAATTCTAGGCTTCGGATGCAACCTGCCAGGGATAATCTCGACAAGGGCTATTGAAGACGAGAACGATAGGAAAACTACGGCGCTTGCCTGCCCCCTAATATCCTGCTCGGCTAGGCTTCCAGTATACCTCGTTATAGCTGGCGCCCTATTTTCAGCCTACGTGACCGGTGTGGTTTGGAGCATGTATATTTTAGGAGTCATCTTTGCTTTAATTATGGCAACCCTATTTAGAAAGTTGCTTTTCAAGGGTCCCTCAAGCGGATTTATAATGGAGCTGCCACCCTACATGAGGCCTATGCTGAAAAGCATCGGTATAAAAACCTGGGAGAGACTGAAGAGGTTTCTGTTTAAGGCTGGAACCGTAATATTTATAGGTGTAGTCGCGGTTTGGCTGCTGTCGATAACAGGACCTGGTGGCTACCTTGGGGTTGAAGCCCTTGGGGAGGCTACGCTACTCGAGCAAAGCTGGATTGGAGTGATAGGCCACGGATTAGAGAAGATCTTCACCCCAATGGGTTGGGGTTGGCAGGCTTCCGCAGCGTTATTTTTCGGATTCATAGCTAAGGAGATTGTGGTAGGGGCTATGGCGGTGCTTTTCGGGGTTAGCGAAGAAGGGCTTATAGGAGCTGTGAGTGGAGCATTTACTCCGCTAACAGCCTACGCCTACATGGCTTTCGTACTCTTATACCTTCCATGTCTCGCCACCCTAGCTATTATAAGAGGAGAGTTAGGGTTGAAGTACGCTCTTTTCACCGCAGTATACGAATTTATACTTGCATATTTTGTGGCTTTCCTCATAGTTGGTATAGGAACTCTGGTAGGGCTGGGGGGATGAAGCCTGAACATCCATAAACCACTATATGCTGCAATTCTCATCATAGGAGCTTTCTACCTCATTTATTCAGCCCTAGAACTTTACAGTTGGGCTTTAAGCTTTACTATTCCTGAGTATGGCGGCGTTTGGCTCGGGCTTTTCCTATCCGGAGATGTGGGGTGGTTTGTAGCTCAATTCACGGTTGGCATTTTAATGGTTGGCTCCCTAGTTAAGGGACTTAAAGATTATAGAGGTTTCTCCTGCTTGCTTATAGGTTCTTTAATTGGGGTAGCTCTTCTATGTTTTCAGCTTCTTGTAGTGGCTGCCAGCATTGGAGACGTAGGTGTTGTTTGCTTCCTGCTGGGTGAGGAAGCTAGTTACAATTTGGCTGAAGGATTGCTTATGCCTATAGTTGTCGGAGGCATTATGCTAACCCCGCTTTTCATTTATTCTTTAGTCTGCATACATAGAGGTCAAACAAGTCTTTAAATGAGATAATCCTAGTTAAAATAGATTAGAGTGATGGTTAAAAGCTCGTATACGGCTTCACTTGAGGACTACCTAGAAGCCATCTACATGGTTAGCCGGGAAAAGACCTCAGTCCGGGTTACAGAACTCGCTAAGAGGCTTAAGGTGAGAAAGGCGAGCGTTTCAGAGGCCATCCTAAAACTTTCAAAGAAAAATCTCATCAAGCATGAACGATATGGAACGGTGAAGCTTACCCCTAAGGGTAGGAAGGTGGCGGAGGATGTCTACCAGCGCCACGAGGTTTTCCGCAGATTCCTCGGGGAAATACTTGGAGTCGACGGGAAAACAGCCGAGGAGGATGCCTGCATGCTGGAGCACGCCGTTAGCAGGCAAACCCTAAAGAAACTGGTAAAATTCGTTGAGGAGCAGATGAAGATTAGGAAGATTTCACCTGGCTAAGGACCTCCTTCAAAGCTTTCCTAGTTCCTGAAACCCTGACAGTGCATATTCTAGCCTTCCTCCCGTTAAGCCTTCCCGTTATGGCTAGGGCCGCCCGCAGAGATGACACCGCCCTATGGCTGCACCGCAGAATTCCAAATCCAAGGTTTTCCATGTAGCCTATCCATGCCAGCTCAGCCTGGCTTAGCCCTGTAAGCCCGAAAAACCTCCTGTAAGCCTCGTATACAGCCTTCCGCACCTCTTCGGCTTCAGGCTTAAAACCGCCTTCAACCGTAAGGTGGAACAGGAGGTACCTCCTTTTACCTCTCCCAGCCTTAACCACGGCTTTCATCTCCCAGAAGGCGTACACCCAGCTCAACGAAGCTGCTGGAGAGCTTACCCCTGTTACGCTCCAGAATCGCCATGGGAACATGGGAAACCGTGGAAACCTTAACGGGGTCAGGCAGGTCCAGCATGGTTTCCGCTACTGCCGCCAGGTCTCGGGGAGCCCTCAGCCCGTAGACGTCGGAGGCTCCGCTGGAGAAAACCAGGGGGACACC
>LUCC01000005.1:0-12068 GCA_001593855.1 Candidatus Hecatellales archaeon B24
CTGAAGGAGGCAGGCTGTAAAACAGCTATCATAAGCAGTGGGATTTCGCTTCTGGCCGAAAGAGTTCAAGCTCAACTATCTATAGACTACGTGATGGCGAACAGGATTTTAGCCGACAGGAGGGAAAAGCTTACAGGCGAAGGCGAAGTTCAAGTGGAGCTTGGAAGGAAGCTTGAAGCTCTTGAAAGGCTTACAGGCAAGCTTGGGCTTAAACCCTACCACTGCGCGGTGATAGGAGACAGCCGGTGGGATATCCCCATGTTCAAGGCTTCAGCCCTCTCCATAGCCTTCAACCCCAAAGACGATGAGGCTGCTAGGACCGCGGACTTCGTGGTGAAGGGAAGAAACCTGAAGCTGGTTTTATCCTACCTGCTGGAGGGCTGAAGGGAGGAATTAAATCGATATGAAGCCGAACCTTCCAAAGGTCAACGCCATGTTCAACCCGATTAGGGTTAAGTAGGAAAAGGTTAAGGCTGCACGTAGGATTTTGGCTTTTTCGCCGATAGCCCCCTCAGCCAGATTATAGATTACCCCAGCTCCATCCAGCGGGTGCAGCGGAAGCATGTTGAAAATGGCGATGTTCAGCGACCAGAAGTGAAGCCAGAAGAGCGCCATGTAAACCTGGAAATGTGGAATATATGTTCTGGCACCTGTCAAGCCGATTATGGGGCGGTCAGGATTGTTAGGGTCTGCCACCGCCTCAACCGTGAAGGTTTTAAGGCTTCCGTCGGGGAGCCTGACGTCCAGCCTGACTTCTCCTCCAATCCCAGCCTTGCCCACCTGGCTACTTAGCTCCTGAACGCTGGTAACCTTAACCCCGTTGACGGTTTCTATAATCATCCCCGGCTTAATCCCAGCCTGCATGGCTGGCCCCTGATCCCAAACTCCTTCAACCAAGACTCCTGCAGGGTGGAAGAGGGTTAGAATGATGGGGATGAGCATGAGGGCTAAAGCCATGTTCGCGGTTGAGCCGGCTGCCAAAACCCTAAGCCTTTTACCTCTATCAGCCTTTTTGAATTCTTCCTCATCCGGCTCAACGAATCCTCCTGGGATGACGGCTACGAGAAGAAGCCCTGAAGATTTCACCTTTATACCTTCAAACCTTGCCACGACTCCATGGGCCAGCTCGTGAACGGCTATGAGCACGACGGCTGCCAGCAGGAAGTAGGGTAGGCTTTCCCTGACGGTTATGAAGGGGACGGCTGGAAAAACGGGTGCAGCCTCCTCAACCCTGAAAAAGAAAGAGTGAAGGTTTCTGGCCAGAAGGTAGGTTCCAAGAGCCGTCATACCAAGGCTCATAGCCAAAGAAAAATTTGAGAGGGCAGGCATAATCCTTCTAAGCCTTCCAGCCAGCCAGTCCAAGAACCTGTTAAACCTTATGGTTTTGAAAACTATCAGGAAAGGTTTTATTTCCACTCCAAACCTTTCAAGCTTGAGAATTCTGCCTGCCAGATAAACGGCAGCCCAAGCAGTAATGAAAACCGTTAAAGGCAGTGTTACCCCTTGAAGGTCCAAGAAGCTTCATCCTCCTAAGGCTTCTTTAAGCCAGCTTAAATACTCTGGAAGTCCGGCTTCAACCCTGAAGGCTACTATTTCCGGAACCTTGTAGGGGTGGAGGCTTCTAATCTTGCGTTCAACCTCCCTGTAGAGAACCCTAGAAGTCTTGATGATTAGCAGGATTTCCTCAGCCTCCTCCACCTTCCCCTCCCACCAGTAGGTGGAAGTTAAACCTTTAACCAGCGAGCAGCAGGCTGCAAGCCGTGACTCAACAAGTTCCCTGGAAATCTTCCTAGCCGAATCCTCGTCGGGAGCCGTTGTTAAAACCACAATCATCTCCACGCTCATTCCAGCCTTTCCCGCCTTGAAGCCACTAGCCCCATGCATAATAGTCTGTTTTAAATCTTAAGATGGCTGCGATTCCGCCGAGCCCCATAATTTTTTCTCCCCCCTCATGTTCTCCAGCCAGAATGGTGACTTTTCCTCCCTTGTTTTCCACCAGCCTTATGACTTCCTCGATTTTCCTTCGCTCCTCTATTTCAGCTTCTCTTAGCAGCCTGTCAACTACCAGCAGTCTTTCCACTGCCCCATACTGGGCGGCTTTCTCCACCGCCTCCAGGCCATAGGTTGCCAGCTCCCTGTCCGAGGAAAGCTCTGCAAGAAACTCCTCCACAAGCTTGGCTTCCTCCAGAAGACGGCTTTCCCTGGCAAACTTAAGGAGAATTCCGCTTCTAACAGCCTCCCTTACACCTGAAAGCCCTCCAGAGCTGACGGTGAAAGCCTGCAGGGAAACCCCTTTAAGCCGTCCAGCTGCATACCTCAAAAATTCCTCTTTGACGAATCCCGGGCCTACCACTGCTACAGGAGCCTTGACTTCCCTTAAAACCTCTTGGAGGGCGTGCAGCAGCTCGGAGAAGTATTTCTTCAAGGCTTCACCACGTTTCTCAGGCTCCCGTTTCCCCGGAAGTCTGACTCTAAGCTCAAGCTTCACGTCCACCTTGAAGCCTCCAACCAAGGCCACGCAGGCTTCCTCATCGTCCAAAGCCACGATAACCACGGGTTTCCCTTCGGCTTCAGAAGCCCTTCTAAGCCTTTCAACCTGGTATCCGGGCCACTCCTCCTTAACCAGCCTTAAAACGCTGTTAAGCGGAATGTTCAGGGTGTGATGAGAGCCGAGGATTCCCTCATACCTTTCAGGAGCTTCAACCACAACCCCAAGAATCCGCAGACCTCTGCCTCCAAACTCCACGTTTTTAACTTTAACCCCAAGCGTCATGGAAACCCTTCGGCTCTGGCCGGGCCTCGCAGCCTCACCCCTGCTTTTAAGCTCCCTGCTCGTCCTCGCATATACCACGTCTCCAGGAGAAATCACGTTGTAAAGATGCCAGAGGTCGTCTGGTGTTTCAACCAGAAGCCTGGCAAATCCATGCTTCAAGTCCAAGCTTAAAATCTTCAAGGAAGTCTTCCCGTCCTTCCAGCCTGAAAAGGTTAAGGGCTGGCATCCCTTAAAGGTTATTTGAGCTTGAAGTTGCCTTCCACCTTAAACCTGAAGATTAGAGGGTTTAAGAAAGGCGACCTCGCCGAGCTTTCCAGCATTGAGAGGACTTCCTTTAAAGATCCTTACCCTTCAACCCTAATCCTAACCTTATCAAGGCTGAGCCCTGAATATTTCCTTGTAGCAGAAGTCTCCGGGAAGCCCGCAGGCTATATTTCGGCTTTGGCAAGGTTTGGGGGGGCAGCCCACCTTGTATCTTTGGCTGTTCATCCTCGATACCGAAAGCTTGGTGTTGCCAAAAGCCTTGTCAAGGCTTTGATAAGGAAACTTAAGGCCGGAGGCTTCGCGAAGCTTACCCTTGAAGTTAGGGTCAGCAACAAGCCTGCCATGGCTCTCTACCAGTCGTTGGGCTTCAAACCTTCCGGTAAACTTCCTTCTTATTATGAAGATGGGGAAGATGCTCAGGTCATGGTTTTAAACCTATCTAACACAAGCCTAAAAACCTAAATTCAGCTCTCAACCAAAAATATAAACCATGGATAAAACCCTCTTAAAATTGACAGTTCCCGGAGGAAGCAAAACAGCTTAAAAGAAGAATAAACAACCATTAAACTTTAAAAATTATTTTTGGTTAGACCACGTAAATTAAATTAGGTTTACACGTTATTGGAAGTATGGTGGTATTTTGCAGGTTAGCTTAAAGCATCTGCGCCGAGTTGTAGAGAATACGTGTGGAAAGCTTAGTTGCGATTATGTGCTACTTTTCGGCTCTCAAGCTAGAGGTGACCGAAAGGATTACAGCGACATAGACCTAGCGGTGGCTTTCACAGGCGTTAGGGACTATTTAAATGAAGCGTCCAGTCTCGCCTTTCAGCTGGAGGAAAGCCTGGGCAGAAAAGTAGACGTTTTACCCCTTAACATCGCAGACAGCATAATTAAGTATGAGGTTTTTTCTCATGGAATACTTCTATACTGTAAAGATTATACTAAATATCTTGACGAACATGTAAATGCTGTGGATGAATACCTAGACTTCCAACCTCGCTTTGAAAGGTTTTATAGGAAAACTCTGAGGGAATTAAAAGATGCCTCCTCCAGGGGTTAAAGCAAGAATAGACAGGTTCTGGAGAGCTCTCAAAAGAATCAGCCAGATAAAGGCTAGAGGCTTAGAGAACTTCACTTCAAACGAAGACCTGGTAGACGCTGGAGAGCGAAATTTACAGGTAGCTGTAGAGGCGCTTATAGACGTTGGCGAGTTTTTAATAGCCAGAATGAACTGGAGAACTCCGAAATCCTATAGGGACATTGGAGTAGTCCTTGGGGAGGGAAAAGTGTTAAGTAGCAAAGAGCTAAAGCTTTTCGAGGAAGCTGTTAAGCTGAGAAATGTCCTAATTCATAACTATGTCTATATGGCTGCTGAAGAAGTTTACCAAAGCTTGGAAAGGCTGGAAACTGGACTTAACAACGTCATGTGTACATTCTTAGACTTCATGGAGAAGCAGGGGCTAGACCCGTAAACTAACTTCACAGTTCCATACTTTGTTACAAAAGAAGGTTGAGGCTTCTCAAAGCTTATCCTCGAGGTTAGGGTAGGCAACAGGCCTGCCATAGCCCTCTACAAGTCGATGGGCTTCAAGTCCGCAGGCAGAATTTCCTCCTACTATGAAGATGGAGAAGCCGCTGAAGTCATGGTTTTAACTCTATCCAGCCATTAAGCTTAAACATGTTTCAGCTGAAAGTTTCTCTAAGCCTCGAGCGGGTGAAGCATGAATGGGCATGATATACCTCTACACTGGTACGGGTGCAGGTAAAACCACCAACGCACTGGGTTTAGCCTTAAGGGCAATAGGCCATGGACGGAAGGTTGTAATCATCCAGTTCATGAAGGGAAGGAAAGACGTAGGAGAATATAAGGTAAGGAAGAAGCTTCAGCCCCTCTACGAAATCTACCAGTTCGGGGGGAAAGGCTTCATCATGCCTGGTAAGCATAAGACCAAAGACGTGGAGATGGCTAGGAAAGCCCTAAAGTTCGCCGAGGAAATGGTGAGGAAGCGTAGGCCTTTCCTACTGGTTTTAGACGAGATAAACCTGGCAGTGGCCTGGGGGCTGCTTAAAGCCGAAGAGGTGCTGGGCTTCCTTGACAGGCTTCCCAAGCGAACCAACGTGGTGCTCACAGGACGCTACGCCCCCAAGGAGCTTATCGAAAGAGCTGACGCCGTAAACGAAGTCGTCGAGGTGAAGTACCCTAAAGAAATGATAACCCAGAAGGGCATACAGTACTAGCCCGGAAAAGGGTAACTCCTTTTAGCTTCGCCGCCGAAAATATTTTTGGCGTGGTAAGGGTTGAAGGTTAAGTTTTGGCTGCTTGACGTAAGCCATGAGCCTGCTGGGGAAGCCTCTGAAATCAGACTTTGGGGGGTTGACGAGGAAGGCAGAAGAATCCTCATTCTCGACCGGGGATTCAACCCCTCCCTATACATCATACCAAGCGTGGACGTTGAAGAAGCCCGTCGAAGGCTGATCTCAAACCCTAAGCTCAAGAAGGCAGCCTCACTGGTGGAAGCTGAGGAGAGAAAGCTCTTCGGGAAGTCCTTAACAGCTTTAAAAGTTGAAGCGAAGGGTCAGGAGGCTTTCGAAACCCTTGCCAAAGCCCTTCCGAAGGAAGGCTGGGTTAAAGAGGTTCTCCACGGCGACCTCAGAGCTTCATCCCAATACCTTTTAAGCTTAGATGTTAAACCCTGCGGCTGGAATCAGGTTGAAGCCAGGGAGGTTAAGCCTCCGAGAAACGTGAAGGTGGAAGCCTGCTTTATGGCTGAGGGCAGGCCTAAAGCTGTCGAGGTTTTGGAGGTTCCAAGCCTGCGGGTGCTCGCCTTTTCACCTGTATACTACAGTGAAATAGGCTCGCCTAACCCGCTTAGAGACCCTGTTTTAGCCCTAGCCACGGTGAACAGCGAAGGGGAAGCCAAGGTTTTCACAGCCTCCGAGAGTGGTGATGATAGAGGGCTTCTTGAAGCCTTCTCCAGTCTTGTGGAGGCTTACGACCCTGATGTGATAGTGG
The DNA here is from genome assembly GCA_001593855.1 of Candidatus Hecatellales archaeon B24. Lineage (GTDB taxonomy): Archaea > Thermoproteota > Bathyarchaeia > Hecatellales > Hecatellaceae > B25. The sequence continues at coordinate 6,051 of LUCC01000005.1, forward strand.
GCTACGGGTCGAACAGGGAGGATTACCCCTACCTGGTTCAGAGGGCTGAAAAGCTTGGAGTCCGGCTTAGACTGGACAGGACAGGGCATCCTCCCCACCAAAGCCTCTACGGACACTTCTCAGTGGTTGGAAGAGCCAACGTAGACCTTTTAGACTTCGCCGAGGGCATGCCCGAGGTTAAACTGAAAACCCTTGCCAACGTAGCCTCCTTCCTCGGGGTGAAATTCGAGGAGCCGCTAGAGGTTGGAGCAGGCGAAGCCAAAAGACTCTGGGAGACCGGTGAAGGCAGAGAGAAGCTTAAGGAAACATGTCTTCGAAGGGCTGAAACCGTTATGGGGGTTGCAGGGGTTATCTTGGACTTCGCCTATCAGCTTTCCCACCTCATAGGTATGCCAGTCGACCAGGTTGGTGCAGCCGCCGTAGGTTTCAGGGTTGACTGGTACCTGATAAGGGAAGCGTGGAGGCTGGGTGAGCTTGCCCCGAAAAGGGTTGAGCAGCCCTACTACCCCTACAAGGGTGGAATGGTTCTTGAACCTGAAGCTGGAATCCACGAGAAGGTAGCGGTGTTCGACTTCAGCGCTATGTATCCAAGCCTGATGGTGAAGTACAATCTCTCCCCTGACACCTACCTGCCCGAAGGCGAGCGTGAACCGGAGGGAGGCGTATACGTAGCGCCTGAGGTAGGCCACAAGTTCAGGAAGAAGCCTCCAGGCTTCTACAAGCTGGTCCTGGAGGAACTCATGAAGGCGAGAAAGCAGATCAGGCAGCGGATGAAAGGGCTTAAACCCTCTCAGCCCCTATACCGGGTTTTAGACGCCAGGCAGAAGTCTGTGAAGGTGATAACCAACGCTGTTTACGGCTACAGCGGCTGGAGGGGCGCCCGATGGTTCAGGGTTGAAGTGGCTGAGGCTGTGGCTGCATGGGGCCGTAAAACCATTTCAGACGCCTTAGCCATCGCTGGAAAGCTGAATTTGAAGGTCATCTACGGTGACACTGACAGCGTCTTTCTGGGCTACGAGCCTGATAAAGTGGCTAGGTTTGAGGCTGAAGTTGAAAGGCAGGTTGGCTTGGAGATAAAGCCTGACGCCATATACGAACGTATCCTTTTCACCGAAGCCAAGAAACGGTATGCAGGGCTTCTCCAGGATGGACGGGTGGAAATCGTCGGCTTGGAAGTTGCCAGGGGAGACTGGTGTGAAGCAGCGAAGAAAGTTCAAGAGAAAGTCATAGAAATAGTGCTCAGGGAGGGCGACCCCAGTAAAGCCGTGGAATACGTTCGCCAGTGGATTAAGGACTTTAAGGCTGGAAACTTCACGCTGGAGGATGTAACCGTCTGGAAGACTATCACTAAGCCCATTGAAGAATACGAGGTTAGAGCTCCCCACGTGGAGGCGGCGAAGAGGCTTATGGCTAAGGGCTGGAAGCGCTACGGTGACAAGGTAGGCTACGTAATAGTTAAGGGCTCTGGGAAACTCTACCAGAGGGCTGAACCCTACCTCACAGTTTCCCCAAGCGACGTAGACATAGACTACTACGTGGAAAACCAGGTGGTTCCAGCTGCCCTCCGCATCCTCCAAATCTTCAAGATAAACAAAAATCAGCTGCTAGCAGGGATTCCTCCAAGCAAAAAAGAAGGCTTGTTGAAGTATTTTTGAGGGGTGGCTTGCTTGCAGCTTCTAGCTACCGCAGGTTGGGCATGTGCCTCCTGAACCGCCTGAAGTGCCGCATACCATACGGTTTTCCTCGTAAAGCTTCACCCAGCATTCCTGGCAGACCATGATGCTTCCAAGGTCTTTATGGTTTGCCATGAAGAGGCTTAGGTTTCTCCCTTTTTTACCGCAGAGTTTGCATTCTCCCATTCTCTCACGCCCAAACAAACTGTGCATTAGCACGAAATATATTTTTCGCTCAAAAGGTTCTGTCAGGAAATCTTATAGACGATGTCTTTCTCCCTAACCCTGTCTTTGACTTTCAGGCCTATGGCCTGGCCTGGCTTGGCTTCTTGGACGGGTTGATGTTCTATCTGCATGGATTCCACTGTTTGCTCTAGGTTGGTGGTTGCCCCTCTAATCATGATGCGGTCTCCAACCCTTAAGGGCGCCTTAAGCTCTACCACAGCCACGCTTATCCTGGGAAAGAAATGGGTTACCCTTCCAACTTCAACTATTTCTCCGCTCAAACCCGGCACCAGACTATTCTTAAACCAATCCTCCATATTATTGTTTAGGTTTCACGGCTTGGAGGCTGAAAAATGGTTAAGGTCTACATTGCGGGGCCCCTCTTCACTGAAGGCGAGAGATGGCTTCTGGAAAGAGTGGATGAAGCCTGCAGAAACCTAGGCTTAGAAACCTACCTCCCCCATAGGGACACAAGCCCTGAAATGGGTGTACATAAAATTTATGAGAGCCATTTGAAGGCGCTTAAAGAATGCGAAGTGCTGGTGGCGGTGTTAGACGGTGCAGACGTAGACAGTGGAACAGCCTTCGAACTCGGCTATTTCAAGGCACTCGGCAAGCCTGTCATAGGGCTTAGAACGGACCTGCGAGCCCTACACCTGCCAAGGCATGGGGAAACCCCTGAAGTCAACCTCATGGTCAGGTTTTCCTTGGACAAGTATGTTAAAAGCTTGGCAGAGCTGGCTGAAGCCCTGAAATAAGTCAATGTTTATAAACGTCCAGTCCACCTTTTTATTGGCTGAACAGGCTCATACAGTTTCAGCATGGCTGGTGAAAGATTTGCCTCGCATGACTGGAGCAAAAGCCCTCCTCAAATCTTTCCAGGAAGAAAAGGTTGAAGTAATCTTCGGAATCCCAGGGGGTGCTATCATGCCTGTGTACGACGAACTTTTAGATTCGCCGATAAGGCATGTGCTCACAAGGCATGAGCAGGCTGCAGCCCACATGGCTGACGGCTACGCTAGGGCCAGCGGCAAAGTCGGCGTGTGCATGGCTACCTCCGGTCCTGGGGCAACCAACCTGGTGACAGGTATAGCCACGGCCTACATGGATTCAACCCCCCTTGTAGCCGTTACAGGGCAAATTCCAACCAGCATGATCGGCAGAGACGCCTTCCAAGAGGCTGACATCATAGGCATAACAGCCTCCATAACCAAGCATAACTTCCAGCCTAGAAGGCCTGAGGAAGTCCCATACATGGTTAAAGCAGCCTTCAGAATCGCGGATACACCTAGGAGAGGACCTGTCCTAATAGACCTGCCAAGGGACATCCAAGTTGGAGAAGCCGAAATAGAGTTTCCAAGGCAGGTTAAAGAATACCCCCGACAGCATTTCCCAGACAGACCTCCTGAAAAAGCCGTTAAAGAGGCTGCGGAGCTCCTGCTTAAAGCTGAGAAACCTCTGATTCTGGCCGGAGGAGGAGTGATAGCAGCCAGCGCTTCAGCCGAGCTTAGAAGCTTGGTTGAAGAGTTAAAGGCTCCCCTAGCCATTGCCTTAATGGCTAAAGGATGCTTCCCCGAAGACCACCCCCTATACCTAGGCCTCCTCGGAATGCATGGGATGCCCTACGCCAACACGGCTTTAACGGAGGCTGACACCATCCTAGCCGTAGGCTTCCGCTTCTCTGACAGAACTGTCACCGCGGATATGAGCCTCCGGAAGGACGCCAGCTTAATCCACGTTGACATTGACGTAGCTGAAATTGACAAGAACGTTCCCGCAACCCTACCACTGGTAGGAGATGCCAAGAAAACCCTTAAAGCCCTTCTAAACCAAATCCGAGGGAAAACCAAGCCTGGAAGAACAAAAGACTGGCTTAACCACATAGAGAGGCTTAAAAGAAGGTATAAACCCCCCCGAGATGAAACCCCTGAAAAACATGGGTTCCTTAAGCCTCCGAAAATTCTGAAGGAAATGAGGGAGCTGCTTCCACGGAAAGGCATAGTCGTGACCGAGGTTGGGCAAAACCAGATGTGGGCGGCCTTATACCTGAAAGTCTACTACCCCAGGACCTTCCTGTCTTCAGGAGGACTTGGAACCATGGGCTTCGGCTTTCCAGCTGCCCTAGGTGCCAAGGTGGCTCAACCCAGCGTTCCGGTTGTAGACATCGCGGGGGATGGAAGCTTCCTCATGAACGAGAGGGAGCTTGCTACCTCCGTGAAGGAGAAAATCCCCGTAATAATAGTGGTAATAGACAACAGGATGCTGGGGATGGTAGCCCAGTGGCAGAGACACCTTTACGCTGGAAGATACGCTGAGACCATGCTAGGCCAAACCCCTGACTTTGTCAAGCTGGCTGAAGCCTACGGAGCCCAAGGCATAAGGGTTGGAAGCTACCGGGAGTTCCGCAAAGCCTTCAGGGAAGCCCTGAAAAGCGATGTGACCACCGTCATAGATGTGCCTGTCTCACCTGAGGAAAACGTCTACCCAATAAACCTGCCTAAAAGCCTCGTCAAAACAGCTATTCAGCCCCCAACGTAGCAGCCCCACCTGTAAAGGCTTCCCTATAAATTTTTAGGGCTTCAACAATTTTCTCAGGATTATTTATAAGATGTATTATTCCTCCTCCAATAACTGCGGCTATCGGCGTAAACTGGACGGCGTAGAAGCTGTACAGGGTTGTGTTCCCAGCCAGGTAAACGGCGACGTAGCCTAGGTAGGCTGACCAAAACCATGCTAAAGCCGTTCCAGCCCCCTTAAGCACGCCTCTGACGGCCAAGGGGGCGAAGATGAAGGTTAAAGGTATAACCAGAGGGTTAAGCAGGAAGTTCGGGCTGGCTGTAACAGGCGGGGTGAAGCTTAAAGGGAAAGCGTTAAACCCTAAAAGCAGGCCTAAAGGGTCAGTGGTGGGAGGCCCTCCAGACCTAGGTGTCATATGCCACTTCAAGGCTCCTAAAACCTCTCTAACCCACCCTTCAACCCCGCCCAAATACGTAATTACGGGTGTGGAAAGGGCGAGGTAAACGAGGGCTGGAACCAGCACTGCAACCGGAAGAGCCTTCTTAAGACTATGCTTCCTCGAAGAGGATACGATGAAGCCTGGAATAAGGAAGAGGCCTGGCATTTTAGCTGAGCCAGCTAAACCTATTGACAGGGCTGAAGCCAGCAGGTCTTTCCTGCTCAACGCGAAGTATAGGGCTAGGATGGTGAAGAAGGAAAGGTAGATGTCAAGCATGGCAACCATGCTCATAGCCCTAACCGTCCGCTCCGTGAAGACGAAGACGGCGGCGGCTATGCCTGCCATCTCCCCGAAAATCCTCCTGGCAGTCAGGTAAGCAAGCACTAGGATGGCTGAGCCGAGGATGAGGCTTGGAATCCTCCAGGTTAAAGGGCTGTCGTTAACAAGCATGGTTAAACCCAAAACGTACTTCACCAGTGGGGGATGTTCAAAGTTCATGTACTCCACTATGCCTGCATAGTCAGGGTAAGGATAACCCCGGTAAACCCTAACCTCTTCAACTTTTTCAATCTCCTTCAACGTTTCCTCCGAAGCTAGAACGGCGAAGGCCTTCTCCCACCCGAACTTTAGAAACTTCTCGTAGTCATCCTTCAAAATCCTGTATGATGCACCTGACTGCTCCAAAACCTCTAAGGCTTCATCGTAGTTCTCCTCGCCGTAGGCAAGCACGGTTGCGCAGGTTTTTCCATCTTCGAAGGCCCTGGGCTGCAAGCCCCAAAACTCTCTAAGCATGTTTCTAGCCGAGCAAACGTACCATATGTCGTCGCTTACATAGCCCATGCTCTGGTCGAGAAGCCCCCCTGAAACCACGCTGAAATTCCAGGCGAAAAAGGCAGCTGCCAAAAGCAAAACCGCAACCTTACAGTAGAAGCTCCTCTCCGGCAAGCCTGCAGCCACACCAATTATAACTAAGCCTCAAACCCAGCATAAAAATCTGGCTTATTGGTGGGCCGGGCCGGACTCGAACCGGCGACCCTCCGCGCCTCCCGGGAAGACCTAAAAGCCTGTCAGGCGGAGATCCTAACCAACTAGACGATTGACCGTGCACTGCCTTCGTTCATAGAGGCAGAACGCACTCCGGCCCGCCTCTCCACTCCGGCCCCA
>LUCC01000005.1:12075-29693 GCA_001593855.1 Candidatus Hecatellales archaeon B24
ATTCTTTCTCAGCTTTTCTTTCCGGTGCTGGGAGTGGTAACGAAAAGAATACCGTCATTGTTTACCTATATTCAGAATTACCATGAAAGAATGTAAAATCATTCCCATGCTAAACATAAATTTTTTAAAGCATATACGTTAACTACCTAAAAACGTTTATAGCTAAACGAAGTACGTTTAACCATGGCCGACTGAAACCGGCGTAAAATTGTGCACGCCAAATCTATAACCAGAAAGGAGGTGATAAAATGCCAAGTGCATGCGGTTTAGCTTGCGAAGTCTGTGGCCTTCCGGAAAAAGGACTTTGCCCCATCGGTCGTTGCGTACCGGGAACCGACCCCAAAGCTTCGGAAAAGCTGGAGAAGTTTAAAGCAGTAGTGGGTTGTCCTTGCCTTATACTTGAGTGCGCCATAAACAAGAAGGTAGACCACTGCTTCAGATGCAACGAATTTCCCTGCGAGATCCACTATAAGCAGGAGATTTACAACCATAAACTTCTTGACATGATTAAGAGCATGCTAGGAAAGAAGTAAGAGCATTATAGCCAACCTGAATCTCCTGAAAAACTGGATTGAATGCCTAACCGGTGAAAAGCGGTATATATCTCCTCTTTTTTACGTCTACTATTCCCCTGTCTGTGAACCTGATTTCTGGAAGGGTTACGAAGGTTGAGAACAGAAGGACGTTAAGAGGCTTGCTGAAAGGGCATCCTGCCTCAGCCAGTATTCTATTCACCTTTTTAAGTTTGCCTGCTACCTTCAGTAGGTCTCCATCGGACATAACCCCTGCTATAGGCATAGCTAAAACCTCTAGGAGCCTGCCTTCATCCGCGACGACTATTCCTCCTCCAAGCTTCACAACCTCATTAGCAGCCCTAGCCATATCCGTGTCACTGTAGCCTACCAGCACCAGCTGGTTCTCGTCAAAGTTCAAGCTGCTTGCAACCGCTCCAACCTTAGCTCCGAAACCTTTCACGAGTCCAAGCCCGATCCTAACGCTGTTGTGATGCCTGTCGACAACGGCTATTTTGGCTAGGTCAACTGCAGGGTTAGGCTTAACCTCTCCGCTGACCACCTTCACTTCCTCCACGGTCTTTCTCGTTATAACCCCGTCTTCAAGCTTCGCCACCACGGCTTTAACAGTCCCCCTAGAGGATGGTGCTTTGATTCTGAAGTCTTCAGCTTTCAGCCTCCTAGGCACCTTCATGGTTTCGAAGGCTGCCCTAGGATACCGCGGCTTCCCAAGTCTGCCTTTAAACTTTCCCTCCCACGCTACGATAGCTCCTTTGGCCACCGTTAACAGCACCTTCGGGTTTCGCAAGCTTTCCAGCACGGTTAGGCTGGCGTATCTGCCTGGCGCTATGATTCCCACCTCTCCGTCCACCCTAAATCTTCTCGCCGGGTTTATGGTTACCATCTGAACGGCCTTAACCGGGTCAACCCCATGCTCCACAGCTTTTCCGACAACATAGTCCATGTATCCATGTTCTAGGAGGTCCGCCGGGTCAACCCAGTCGGTGACAAGGGCTACGTTGCTTAGGTCCACCCTCCGCCTGACGAGGTCAGGCAGTATGGATGGAAGGTCTCTTCTAAGCGAACCCTCCCGAACCATCAGGAACAAGCCCAGTCTAAGCCTTTCAAGAGCTTGCTCAGCATCTATGGATTCATGGCATGATGAAACACCTGAGCACACGCAGGCAGCCAGCTTAGCGTTCCGGGCACCCGCTGTATGTCCTTCAATAAGTTTACCCTGTTCCAAGGCCAGCTTAAACTTCTCCATGTAGTAGCCGTCATGGTTGAGGATTAACGTCCAAGCCACGGTCTCCCCTAAACCTATCATGTCAGGCCATGACAAGGCTTCCTTGTACGCTTCCAGAGGCATAACTCCAGCTGAGCTGACCTCAGGATCTTGGGGCGCCGTCAACGAAGCCATCACATAGACCTTCAACGGCAGCCTCCTAACTTCTTCAACAAACATTCTAAGTCCTTCGAGGCCTAGGACGCTTGCCAGCTCGTCAGGCTCGGTGAAGAGCGTGGTTGTACCGTGGGCTAACATGGCTCCAGCCTGCTCCGTTGGAGTGCATACCAGGTCTATGTGGGTGTGAGCGTCTATGAGGCCTGGGACAGCTATGCCGTTCCTGATCCTGACAACTTCCGTGTTCAACCCCACCATGGAGTCGGCGTTTCCTCCCACGTAGGCTATCCTACCATCTTTAACGGCTACGTCAACGTTATCCAGTATCTCCCCCGAAGACACGCTTAGCAGAGCCCTGCACTTTAAAACCAGATCCGCTTTAACCCTACCCAAGCATACATCAACCAGTTTCTCGCTCAAAAGGCTAAACCTCCAAAGCCTGTTCGGAGGCCTCAAGAAGCCCGGCCCCCATTTCTCTGCTGGCTTAAAATAATTAAATAGCCGAGCAATATTAGAAGGTTTAAAAGAGAAGAACCATAAACGTCGAAGGAGGCTTCGAAATTTTATTTGAGGTTTCCCTTAGGGCCTTTATAGCTTCGCCATCTTTTTCTTCAATAATGCTCAGAAAAAGTTTGCTTAAGCAAGTATCTATCGGTCTGCTAATAAAGGGTAAGTATCCAAGGTCGTTTCAGGGATTCAGGTTGCTTCCGGCTGTTCCACGGCCTTCTTTTCCAGGGTTTTCTTTTTGATTTCCTCCCATATTTCATCGTCGCTTCGGTTCTCCGTTTCTACGCCTAACTCCTCAGCCATCTTCATGAGGAAGCCTGTGCTTCCCCCAGCTGGTTTAACCTTGCTTTTAGGCTGGTAGCCTTGGATTTGAACTGGAGGCTGGCTTTGAGGCGGAGGCTGCACGTTCTGGGTTTGAGGGCTTAAAGGGTTCTGGACAGTCTGGCTTGCTGCCATGAGCTCCCTTTGAATTTCAATCCGGCTTTTTTCAAACTCTCCCATGGCTTTCCCAAGATGTCTCATGATTTCAGGCATTTTCTTAGAGCCGAAAATGAACACGAGAAATATGGCGAGGAGGATAATCCATTCTACTCCAGCTATTCCGGCAAATTGGAGGGTGACAGCCCCCTCAAACATGAACCAGCCCTTCTAAGGTTTAACGGCTGAAAGCTCTGCCGCGCCCTGAAGAAGACAGGAAAAGCTGGGCGCAGAAGGGAACCATACCGTCTCCCCGCTTCTCATACTGAATTACGAAGGAGTGAGCGTTAGGGTAAACCTGCTTAATGTATTCCTCTATTTCCTCCCTTCTAAGCCTGAAAGCATCCTTAGGAATGCTTATACTGGTTCTTCTAACCTGAACATGTTCAACCTGAAGGCTTAAGGAGTTCTCCCGCTTAAGAACGGTGTGAATTATTAGAGGTATCCTAATAAATTTCGTTACAGCCCGTGTTCTCCCAGCTTCCTCCAACTTCAAAGGCGTTTACCTCCGACAGGCTGAATACTGCTATCTCGAGGCTCCTACGCCTTGAATATTAATGGAGTTCTGCTCCCATAAAACCTTATAGTTTCCGTTTGCTCACAGGGAAATAAGCGGGAAAACCTCTTCAACCACGTATTTAAGGAAGTCTTCCACTTCACACCGGCTGAAAACGGTAACTATCCCGTTGCCTGTAACGCCTACCACGTAGCCGTAACGCTTAGATGTAACCACCACATACCAGATCCTGCCGTGTGAAAGCATTTCATCGTAGGTTGAAGTAGCGGAAAGGCTTTCCCCGTAAAGCGAAAGCTTGTCTATCCCGGGGAAATCCAAGTCCTCAAAGAAAACCACCTTGGTTCCCTCCGGGTTTTCCTCGTGGTAACGCTGAAGGTTTCCAGGCGGTATCCGCACTTCCAAGATTCCTCCTATGCCTTCGAAGAGTATCTGACTTAAAAGGTCTGCAAGCCTGTCAGCTCTATGCTTCTTCTCCACCACCGTCAAGAGAACTTGGCCTCTGAAAGGGGAGAATAGGAAGGGAGCCGTGTAGGTTCTCACCGTCGGAACAAGCTCTCCCCTACGGGGAATCCACATCACCCTGTCGTAGGATAGTACTCCTTCAAGTCCGAGGCCTGTCCGGCTTAGCCTTTCAACCTCCGTTAAAAGCTTAAGCTCAAAACCCTCCTCAGCGAATTCCTCCTCACGGCGGTATCCTCTAAGCCTTTCCTCAACCCTGTCAAGCCCAGCTTCCTCAGCCAGCCTGAAAACCTTCCCCGCCAGAACCATACCGTTAAACCCGTGAAGTTTCTGGAGGAAGAGAGGCTTAAGTTTTCCCCCTTCAAACACTTTCAGCGTTCTCTCCAGTTAAATATTTTCAAGCCCATGTCATATCTGGACGCTGGCCTTGGAGGCCGAAATAACAGGTCTCCACTGGAAATGGAAAGTTAAACGTGTGATGGTTGGATGGTGCAGGTCTTTGCATGGATTATGTCGATGCCGCTGGGGGACGTGTTATCCTGTTGCTAGGTTTCTCGACACCACAGGCGGGTTTCAACCACGGTTTCCACTCGAAGCCTACATTATACCTTTGTTTTCCAGTGGAAAGCCAGGGGTGTTGAAAGCCTATAAACTGGTGGAGGCTTCTCAGTTTGGGGTGCACTTCAACCTTGAATCCTTTCGAGGCTTCTGAAGTCAAATTTGAGAATAGAAGGGTTAGGCTTAAAGCTCAAACATCTATTCCCAAGCTTTCGATTGCAGGCTTGGAGTTGAAGCCCCTAGAGGAGGGTGACAGGTTTGAGGCTCCCCGGTGGATAGCTGAAGCCCTGGTTGAAAGCAGGGTAGCCCTGCTTGAAGAGGTTGAAGTAGAGTTCGGCCTGGTGGAACTGCAGAAGGTCAGGCTTCTTGAAGGGATGCAGCAGCAGAGGAGGCCTGCGGAGCTTCCTGAAAACTTTTATCCCAAGCTTAGGAGGCTGGTTAGGAGGCTTAGGTCTGAGGCTTCTCGAAACGCTGAGAAAATGGTTGAGTTTAATAAGGCCTACCAGTGGGCTTCAGACCTGGCAGCTCTAAGGCTTAACAAGATAATGAATATGGCCCTGGCCAGGGGTGAAGCAGGGGAATCCCTGAAAAACCTTACAGAAGAGGAGTTAGCCCTCTACAGGAGGCTTCACCAGACCATCGAGGAGTGGAGAAGCCAGGTTATACCTTAAAGGAGGAGAAGCCATGGCGAGGATGGCCTTAGACCCCCGGGAAAGGTTTCAAGAACTCTTCGCCCAAGACAGCTACAGGATTAAACTCAGACACATGGCCCTAAACGATGAAAGGTCGCTTACCGTAGATTTCCTGGAGCTTTCGGTTTTCGACGAGGAGCTGGCTAAGGGTATTCTCACTAGGTCTGAAGATTACCTGCAATACGCGGCTTCAGCTCTTAAAGCCCAGATGCGGTATGAAGATGCGCAGTACGCCGAATCCGTTGAAAGGTTTCATATTAGGGTTAGGAGGCTTCCCGGCAAAATCTCCATTCGAAACATTGGAGCAAGCCACATCGAGAAGCTTGTGGCCTTCGACGGGATAATCGTGAGGGCTACCCCTGTCAAGCCGCTGCTCGTCGAAGCTGTATTCCAGTGTAAGTGTGGAGCTGAGAACAGGGTTCCCCAGCAGGGGTCCTTCATCCGTCCTCCCGTGAGATGTGAAAGCTGCGGTAGAACCGTTGGGTTCGACCTTATCCCTGAAAAGTCCAGGTTTATAGACTACCAGGAGCTCAGGGTTCAGGAGAGGCCTGAAGATCTTCCTCCAGGACAGCTTCCCCGCTACGTGGAGGTATACTTGGAAGACGACCTAGTTGACAAGGCTAGACCGGGCGACAGGGTTACGGTCACCGGGATTGTGAGGGCTAGGCCTGAAACCCTTCCAGGGAGAGGCAAGCTTAGAACCTTTAGCATAGTTATCGAGGCGAACCATGTGGAGGTTGTCGGGAAGGAGCTGGAAACCATAGAGGTTTCGCTGGAGGATGAAAAGCGGATAAGAGAGCTTGCCAGAGACGAGTTTATTCACAAGCGTGTAATGGACTCCATCGCTCCTTCCATCTACGGCTACGAGGACATAAAGGAAGCCATCATGTACCTGCTATTCGGAGGAGTTCCAAAGGTGACACCTGAAGGCGTAACTATTCGAGGTGACATCCATGTGCTACTGGTCGGAGACCCTGGAACAGCTAAGTCGCAGCTTCTACGCTACGTAGCTAAGATTTCGCCTAGAGGCCTGTACACGAGCGGCAGAGGAACGACGGCAGCAGGCTTAACAGCAGCTGTTCTGAGGGAGAGAGCCGGAGGAATGGTCTTAGAGGCTGGAGCACTGGTCTTAGCTGACAAGGGCGTTGCAGCCGTCGACGAAATAGACAAGATGAGGGATGAGGACAGGATAGCCATGCACGAGATGATGGAGCAGCAGACCATAAGCGTGGCTAAGGGAGGCATAGTAGCCACCTTAAACGCGCGAACCTCCATTCTGGCCGCTGCAAACCCGAAGCTTGGACGCTACGAGGACAGGATCACCGTGGCCGAAAACATTAACATTCCCGTGGTCATCCTTTCAAGGTTCGACCTGATCTTCGTGGAGAAGGATCAGCCTGACAAGGAGTTGGACCTCCAGCTTGCAGACCACATCTTGAATGTTCACAGGCGTGGAGGGCCTGTTATACCTCCTATCCCCCCTGAAATCCTGCGGAAGTATGTGAGCTATGCGAGGTCTAAGGTTCATCCGAGGCTCAGCGAGGAGGCTGCCGGCCATCTTAAACAGTTCTACCTGAAGATGAGGGAGGCTTCTCAGGGGGCTGAAGGCTCTCCCATAGCCATAACGCCCAGGCAGCTGGAAGCCTTAATCAGGATTGCTGAGGCGAGGGCTAGGGTAGCCCTGAAAGAGGTTGTAACCAGAGAGGACGCTGAAGCTGCTATCCGCATTATGAGGAAGTCTCTGCAGGCGGTTGGAGCCGTACGGGAAGGCGATGTGGTGGACATAGACACCATCATGACTGGGAAGCCGGCTGCCCTCAGAGACAAGCTTGTAACGGTGATGAGGGTTGTTGAAGAGCTTCAGAAAGAGTTCGGCGAAGCCGAGGTGGAAGAACTCTACAGCAGGCTTGCAGACTATCATGGTATCGGGCGTGGAGACGCTGAAAAAATAGTTAAGAGAGCATTGCAAGATGGAATATTGTACTCGCCTAAGCCTGGCTACCTGCGTAAGACTGGAACCGTGTGAAGGCCGGATGAGGGTTGCACCTGGCCGAAGTAAACCTCCCAGAGGAGGCTAAAAGGCTTCTAGCCGAGCAGGGCTACGAGCGGCTCTACCCCCCGCAGGAGGAAGCCCTGAGAAAAGGAGCTCTCCAGGGCAGAAACCTGGTTTTAGCCAGCCCCACGGCTTCAGGTAAAACCCTCGTAGCTGAACTCTGCGCCCTCAAGCATGTGCTGGAGCGCGGAGGGAAAGTTCTTTACCTGACACCTCTCAGGGCTTTGGCAGCTGAAAAATTCGAAGACTTCAGGAAGTATGGCAGGCTTAGGAAGCCTGAAGGCGGAAGGGTGAGGGTTGCCATCTCTACAGGCGACTACGACAGCAGCGACCCTCGGCTAGCCCGCTACGACATTATAATTGCCACCAACGAGAAGGCTGACAGCCTTATGAGGCATAGGGCTCCCTGGCTTGAGGAGGTCTCCCTGCTTGTAGCCGACGAAGTGCACTTGCTACATACTGGGGATAGAGGGCCAACCTTGGAGGTGGCCTTAACCCGCATGATGCAGGTTAACCCTGAAGCCCAAATTCTCGCTCTATCCGCCACCGTTGAGAACGCTGAGGAAATAGCTGAATGGATTGGAGCTGACTGGGTTTCAACGGAATGGCGTCCCGTCCCGCTTAGAGAAGGCGTCCTCTACAGGGATGAAATAATCTTCAGGGACGGCAGCTCGAGGAAGATACCTGTAGAGCACAGGAACCCCTCAATAAACCTGTCTCTCCAAACCGTTAAGAGCGGAGGCCAAGCCTTAATCTTCACGGAAACCAGGCGTATCGCCTTGAACATGGCTCTGAAGGCTGCTCAAGCCCTCTCAAAAAACCTGTCCAAAAGCGAACGTAGGACGCTGGGAGAAATAGCGGAGGAAATACTAAACGTAGGCGAAAGGACAAGCCTAAGCGAAACCCTTGCCCAAGCCGTATCCGGAGGAGCCTGCGCCCACCATGCAGGAATCCACGTAGCCCACAGAAGAATAATCGAGGAAAACTTCAGGAAGGGTTTCATCAAGATTCTGGCGGCAACTCCAACCCTTGCAGCCGGCGTAAACCTTCCAGCCAGAACCGTCATAGTCAACAGCTACCTGCGATACGAGCCCGGGCTTGGACGCTTCGAAATTCCCATCCTCGAATACAAGCAAATGGCTGGAAGGGCTGGAAGGCCGAGATACGACGAGGTTGGAGAAGCTGTCCTAGTGGCGCAAAGCCGGGATGAGCAAGACTTCCTCATGGAATACTACGTCTGCTCTAAGCCTGAACGCATTTGGTCCAAGCTGGCGGTTGAAAGAGCTCTACGCTCCCACGTACTGGCTGTTGTAGCTTCAGGATTCGCCTGGAGCGAACAGGGCGTATACGAGTTTTTCAGCCGAACCTTCTACGCCCACCAGTACGGCGAGTCCGTGGTTAAAAGGCCCCTGGCCAAAACCTTGAGTTTTCTTGCTGAAAAAGGGCTTGTAGCCTTCGAGGGGGCGAGGCTTAAGGCAACCCCCTTCGGGAAGCGGACCTCAGAGCTTTACATAGACCCCCTAACCGCCGTAACCTTCAAGGAAGCCTTCCACTCGGAGCGTGGAAACCCCTCCAGCCCTGTAGCCCTCCTCCACCTAGTCGCCTCAACCCCCGATATGGCTCCTAAACTCTACCCTTCAAGAAGAGAGATCCCGGAGCTTCAAAATCTGCTGGAAGAGTTTAGAGGAGAATTCCTTTTGAACCCTCCTGAACCCTTGGAAAGCTGGAGAAGCGCTGAGGAAGCCTTAGACTATGAGGCCTTCCTAGCCGAGCTTAAATGCGTGAGAATTCTTCATGCTTGGATTAACGAGGTTAGGGAGGCTGAGCTCCTAGAAAAGTATCGGGTTGAGCCGGGAGACCTCTACCGGCTGGTGGAGAGGGCGGAATGGCTGCTCTACGCTGCCGGAGAGCTGGCTAAGCTTTTCCGAAGGAGGGAGTTTACAGCGCCCTTAACCGAGCTTCGCCTGAGGGTTAAGCATGGGGTTAGAGCCGAGCTTCTGCCCTTAGCCTCACTGGAGGGGGTGGGAAGAATCAGGGCCAGAGCCCTTTACGCCGCCGGCTTCCACACCCTTGAAGACCTTAAACATGCTCAGCCATCCCAGCTTGTCGCCGTTCCAGGCATAGGTGGAAGGCTTGCCAAGCGAATCAAAGAGCAGGTTGGAGGCTTGGTTCGTAAAGGCGAGCTGAAGGAGGCTGAAAAGCGTGGAACCCAAGACTCCATGGAGTCCTACGTTTCAGAAGGGTAAAGGCTAATATGGAAGCTCTAGGCTTTCAACTATGTTAAGCTGGGAAGGGTTAAACGGTTTGGGACTGAGGTACAGGCTTACAGCCATGGTAAACGTGTTGAGGACTGCTTCAAAGCCGGGACGCTCAGAGTTCTGGCTTCTCCTCAGAATATGCCTGCTGGGGATAGCCGTTCTAGGCGCGGTAGGCTTCCTAATCCGCTACGTGTTCGCCATAGTAGGCTTGTTCACCTAAGCAAAACGAAGAGAGGGTTTGATGGGTTTGACCGAAGAAGCTGAAGGGGAAACAGCGCCTCAGGAGGAGGCTTCTGAAAGCGTTGAGCAGGCTGAAGCAGCGGAGGCTAAGCCCGGTGAAAGCCAAGTATACGTTGTTAAGACAACCTCTGGGCAGGAGGCAAACGTTGCAAACCTAATCTACATGAGAGCTTTAACCAACAAGCTTCCCATTTACGCTGTCATGGTGGCTGAAGGGCTTAAAGGCTACGTTTTCGTGGAGGCCGCGGGCCCTCACTTCGTGGATGACGCTTCCTCCGGGATAAAGCATGTCAAGCAGAGGCTTCAAGGTGTAACCTCGCCGGCAGACCTTGAACGCTACCTGCTGGTTAAACCGGTGGTTGAAGAGCTTAACGTGGAAGACGTGGTGGAAGTGGTTGGGGGGCCGCTTAAAGGCATGAAGGCGAAAATAGTTAAAGTTGACAAGGTTAAAAACGAGGTCACCCTTGAGCTTCTGGAGGCAGCTGTAACCATGCCCATAACGGTTAACGCCGACTACGTCAGACTTGTGAGCAGAGGTAAACGGGAAAAGGAGGAATAACGCTTGGGAGAAAAGAAAACCGTTGAAGCCTTGGTAAGCGGAGGCCAAGCCACCGCTGGCCCTCCCCTAGGACCGGCTTTAGGCCCCCTAGGCGTGAATGTTCCGGCTATTGTTTCAAAGATAAACGAGCTTACCTCCGACTTCTCAGGCGTGAAGGTTCCTGTGAAGGTAATCGTCGACATCGACACCAAAGAGTTCGAGGTTGAAGTTGGAACCCCGCCAACGGTAGCCCTAATAGTCAAGGAGCTGGGTGTTGAAAAGGGCTCTGGAAACCCCAAAGAGGAGAAAATTGGAAACCTAAGCTTGGAGCAGGTTAAGAAAATCGCCAGAATCAAGCTGGGCCAGTCCTATGCTAAAACCCTTAAGTCCGCCGCCTTGGAGGTGCTGGGAACCTGTGTGAGCATGGGAGTAACCGTGGAAGGGAAAGACCCTAAGGAGGTTCAAAGGGAAATGAGGGAAGGCGTCCACGACGAATTCTTCAGGGAGGAAACCTAACATTTATTTTGGTGGGCTGATTCTCTTAACCTTCAGCTAAAGGTGCCTTCAGATGCAGGTTGACGCTGAAAGGCTTAAGAAAGCCTTGGAGGAGGCAGCTGGCAAGGCTAAAAGAAACTTCACCCAGTCCATGGAATTAATCGTGAAAATCAAGGATGTAGACTTGAAAAGACCTGAAAACAGGTTTAACGAGCTGGTTGAACTTCCGAACCCCCACGGTAAAAACGTGAAAATATGCGTTATAGCCTCAGGGCAGATGGCTGTTGAAGCAAAAAAGGTTGGAGCCGACGCTGTACTTCAGAAAGACGATTTGGAAAGGCTGGCGGGAGATAGGAAGGCTGCCAGGGAGCTGGCGAAAGACTACGACTTCTTCGCGGCTGAAGCCCCCCTCATGCCCTTAGTTGGAAGAATCTTGGGGCCGCTGCTTGGTCCCAGAGGTAAGATGCCAACTCCTATCCCACCCAACTCGCCTCTGTCCCCTGTTGTTGAAAGGTTCAGGCGTACCATCAGGATCAGGCTGAAGGATCAGCCTACCATCCAATGTCGGATTGGAAACGAAAAAATGGAAGCCTCCAAGCTGGCTGAAAACGCTTTAGCCGTGATTAGAAGGCTTGAGGAGAAACTGGAGAAGGGAGCCAGAAACATTGATAAGGTCTACGTTAAAACCACCATGGGCAGCCCTGTAAAGGTTGAGGCGGGGAAGCGTTGAGCCTAACCATGCCTGCTAAAGCCGTGAAGGCGAAAGACCTTAAAAGGCTTGAAGTGGAGAAACTGGCAGAGCTCCTTGAAAAGTATAAGGTCATAGCCGTATGCGACCTTATGAAGGTTAGAACCGTTCAGCTTCAAACCTTGAGAGCCAAGTTTAGAGATCAAATTCTCTTTAAGGTTGCAAAGAACAATCTTGTAAGGTTTGCCGTGGACAGGGTTGCCTCTGGAAAGCCTGGCATCGGAAAGCTTAAGGAGTTTCTCGAAGGCCCAAACCTTTTCATCCTAACGGATTTAAGCGCCTTCAAGCTTTCCATGCTTTTCGACCAGAACACGATTATGCTTCCAGCCAAGGTTGGCGACGTAGCTCAGACCGACATCGTGGTTCACAAGGGTAACACAGGTCTTCCGCCAGGACCCATAATCAGCGACTTCTCAGACCTTGGGATTCCAACAAAAATCGAAAGTGGAAACATTATGATCACCAGGGACACCGTGGTGGTGAAGGCCGGAGAAACCATATCTGAAAAGGCTGCAAGCCTCCTAGGAAAACTCGGTATAAAACCAATAGAGGCCAAGCTGAGAATCAAGGCAGCCTACGAGGACGGCATCGTATACCCGTCAGACCTGCTAGCCGTAGACTTGGAAGGCTTCCGCCGAGACCTCGAAGCCGCCGCACAGGCAGCCTACAACCTCACCTTAAACGCTGGTATTCCAACCCCTGAAACCATGCCTTTGCTCTTAGCAAAAGCCTTCACCGAAGCACTGAACCTCCTAGCCCACACCAACATTCCAACCTCTGAAACCCTGCCTTTAATCCTAGCCAAAGCCCGAAGCGAAGCCTTAGCCCTAGCCCAAAAACTCGCCAGCAAAGATGAGTCCCTAAAGGACCTAGCCAGCTAAACCATATTAGAAACCTTTTTACTGGCTGAAAGGCTTAAGTTAAGCCATGGAAGGCAGGAAAATTGCTGGAATAGCCCTAGCAGCCGTGGGGGTAGGCTTGCTTTTCATGGTCTTCTACCAGGCCTACACAGCCTACTCCATGCTCACGGAGGCCAGCTTTCAAGCTCCCGCCCAGCTTACCATCCCATCTCCCATAGGAGAGGTTCCCGTAGAACTTCCAGGACTTGGCTCCATCCCGAAAATCCTCAAGGTCATCGCAGACTCCATATACTTCGGTGTGATGATTGCTGCAGCCTCGAAAATCGCGGGGAAAGGCATAGACCTGCTAAAAGGCTGAAAAGGATGAAGGAGGCTTAAAGCTTCTCCAAGGTCTTACCCGTAAAACCCCGTAGGGCAATGTTAATATAGGGCTGGTTTTAATCTCTGATATCTGCTGACGGTTAGAGTTTGGATGGTGGGTGGAATGTCTACAGCCTATGTTCACGCGGCCTTACTTCTCCACTTCGCAGGGCAGCCTGTAAACGAGGAAAACCTGAAGAAGGTTTTAGAGGCTGCCGGCCTGTCTCCGGATGAGGCTAGAGTGAAAGTTTTAACTGCAGCCCTCTCAGAAGTCAACATCGAGGAAGCCATCAAGACAGCGCCAACCCTAGCAGTTCCAGCCGCCGCGGCAGTCCCCACAGCCGAAACGAAGCCGGCTGAAGAAAAGAAGAAGGCAGAAGAGAAGAAAGAGGAAGAGGAGGAAAAGAAGGAGGAAGAAGCCCTCTCAGGGCTTGGAGCCCTCTTCGGATAGGCTGCCCCTAAAAATTTTCTAAATTTTTTAGAGTCTACCTCCCCTTTTAAGGTAGGGGTTAAACTTGGGTAAGCTTGTTTTCGTAGGGTTAGGCCTCAGAGGCTTAGGCGGCATCCCGCTGGAAGGGCTTGAAAAAGCTAGGAACGCTGACAGGGTTTACCTTGAACTCTACACAAGCCCTATAGCCGATTTTTCACCGGAGAAGCTTGAAGAGCTCTTAGGCAGGCCTGTCTCCCTGCTAAGGAGAGTTGACTTGGAAGATGAAGGCGGAAGAAAGGTTTTGGAGGCTGCCGGGGAGGGATGCGTGGTTTTCATGGTTCCCGGAGACCCTCTGATAGCTACAACCCATGTAGACTTGAAGCTTAGAGCCCTAAAGGCTGGGGTGAAGGTTGAAGTGGTTCATGCAGCCTCCATTTACTCGGCAGCCCCCTCCATATCCGGCCTCCAAATCTACAAGTTCGGCAAAACCGTGACCATACCTTTCCCAGCCAGCGGCTACACGCCTGAAACCCCCTACGAAGTGCTCAAGGAAAACCTTTCCAGAAGCCTTCACACGCTTATCCTCCTAGACTACGACGCTGAAAAGGGCAGATGGATGACTGTTAGAGAAGGCCTTCAATATCTTTTGTTGGTGGAGGAGAAGCGTGGCGAGGGAGTTGCCCGCCCTGAAAGGCTTGCCCTAGGCCTCGCAGGAGTTGGCGGAGCCGACGTGGAAATCCGTGGAGGGGCTATGGGAAAACTTGTTAAAGCTGACTTCAAGCTTAAGCCACAAACCATAATAGTTCCGGGAAGCCTCCACTTCGTTGAGGCTGAAGCCCTAAAGGTTTTAGCTGGAGTATCCGTGGAGGAGCTTAACTTTGAACCCCCAGGCAGACCTTGAAGAGAAATACCGTCGTTACAGTGAAAACCTTAACATGGTCTTTTCAACTTTGAAGTTTAAAGATGGCGGTATGCCTCCTCCTTCAAAGGTTAGGGAAGTAGTTTCACTGGCCAAATGTTACCATGAGGATGCAGGCCACTTCCACGGTAAGCAAATGACGGTCACGGCTTTACTGTCCCTCGCCTACGGGGAAGGCCTCCTAGACGCCCTGAAAATGCTGGGCCTCATAGATTTCAAGTGGGGTGGAAGGTTTGGAGAGGAAGGGTAAGCTCGTCCTGGCATCCGGAGTCTTCGACCTCATCCATCCAGGCCACCTCTCCTTTCTGGAGAAGGCTAAGGAGGCTGGAGGGCCAGACGCTCGGCTCTTGGTGGTTGTAGCCCGTGATTCAACCGTTGAAATGTTGAAGGGAAGCAAGCCTGTGATCCCGGAGGAGCAGCGTAGGCTGCTGGTGGAAAGCCTTAAACCTGTGGACAAGGCCGTGCTTGGAAGCGAAAAATTCGACATGGCAGGTGTCCTAGAACACTACAAGCCTGACATTGTGGCAGTAGGCTACGACCAAAACCTCATAGAAGCCGAAGTGAAACGGATAGTAAGCGAGCGGAGGCTTCCCGTCGAAATCGTGAAGATCAGGAAGTTCGGCCCTAAAGGCTTAGACAGCTCCTCGAAAATTAAGAAGCTTATAGCCCGCATAAGCAGGGAGCTGGAAGGCTAGATTAGCCCTAAGGTCGGCCCTGTTAAATCTATTTTCAGGCCGAAGCCCTGTTTCACAGCTTTCCTGTACACCGCCTCCGCGACAGCTATGTCTTGGATGGCAACTCCTGTTGAGGCGAAAACCGTGATCTCGCGGGAGGAGGTTCTGCCAGGTTTTCTTCCGAGAGCAATTTCACCTATTTCACCGTAAACGTTTTCTTTAGAGATTAAACCCTGACTTAAGGGCACGTTTATCTCGCCGCTGTGGCTGCTGTGTTCAAGGTCATCGACAACTATCTTTGCTTTCCTGAGAATCGAGGGGTCAAGCTCCTGTTTTCCCGGTGCATCTGCTCCCATGGCGTTTATATGGATTCCAGGCTTCACCCATTCTCCCATTACAATAGGCTTTCTGGAAGGAGTTAAAGTAGCTATCACATCGCAGCCTTCAGCAGCCTCCCTAACGGTTTCAGCCACAGTCAGCTTCACGTCAGGATACTGCCCAGCCATTCTTTCAACGAATTTCTCAGCGGTTCTACGGGTTCTACTCCAAACTTTAGCTTCGCCGAGCTTCATAACCTGGTTTAGAGCTTCAAGGTGGGCTACGGCTTGAAGTCCAGCGCCGACAAGGCCTAGGCAGTCTGCCTCCTTTCTTGCAAGATATTTGGTGGCAACGGCACTGGCGGCGGCGGTTTTAGCGAGAGTTATCCAGGTTGCCTCCAAGATTGCTAGTATGGCTCCTGTTTCAGGGTTGGCGAGCACTATTATGCCTGCCACGGTTGGAAGACCGTATTTCCTCCGGTTTTCAGGATGGGTGTTAACAATTTTCACCCCTGCAATGTTCAGCTTCTCGATGTAGGCTGGCATAAACCTGTGGTCTCCATTATACTTCTCGTAGAAAAGGTAGGATTTCAGCGGTGACTGAACTCTCCCAAGATTCTTCTCTTTAAAGGCTTCCTCCACCGCCTTTATGGTTTCCTCCATGGTTAGAAGAGCCCTAACCTCTCCGTCTCCAAGCATCAGGATTTCCAAGTTTCAGGGCGCCTCCCTTTAACTATCCTGTTTAAAGCAGCCCTTTAAGCCTTACCGGCGGCTTCAGCCTAAAAGAAGTCTTCCAGCGTCCCCTGCCTCCTCGAAGAGGCTTCTGCAACTTCGGCTTCCCCTGCCTCTTCCAAGACAAGTTTGCCGTAGACCCCGTCGTATCCCGGCTTAATTTTCACTCTACCCTCTCTTACGGCTGCTATGAGGCGTGCAACCGTTTTCCCAGCCAGCCTTTCAACCTCTCCGTAGGGTGCGTCCAGCAACACGCTGAACTCGCTTCCAAACTTTGACGTCAGCCCGCTGTAGACCTCCCAAACTCTCCGGTCCTGCGGGTTCTCCAAGCCGAGGGAGGCAGCTATTATCTCAGATAAGGGGATGAGGTGCACGTAGTCTGGGGCTCCGGGAAGTCTGTAGCCTTCAGGCCTGTCAGCAAGCTCCTCCACCCGCTCTTCCACCCCCTTCGTCATTCGTTTACCGCAGACGGGGCAGATTCCTCCAAGCCTCGCCGCCTCCCTGGCAGGCATGGAAACCCCGCAGTTCCTGTGCCCCGTCCAATGATATTTACCGTAGGATGGGTCTGTTTCCACGGTTAGAAGGAAGCCTCCGCTTCTCCCAGCCTTAAACGCTTCTATTATGGCCTGGTAGCATGGCTCTTTAACTTCTAAAACATTGGCTTCCCTACCCAGCCTCCAAGGCCAGTAGCTGTGGCTGTCAGAATTCGAAATTATGGCAAGCCTGTCAAGCTCGCTTACCCTCCAGTTCATAGGAGGGTCGGAGGAAAGCCCTGTCTCCAAAGCGTAGACTCTTCCAGCCATGTCCTGGTAGCAGTCTTTAAGCCTGTTAAACCCGCTGAATGCTCCGAAAAGGCTGAACCAAGGTGTCCAAGCGTGGGCTGGGAAAAGGAAAAGCCTGCTTGAAAGCTCTGTTACAACCTCGACAAGCTCAGGAGGGCTTACAGTCAAGGTAGGTCTTCCATCTGCCTCCAGGCTTCCATACCGGGAAAGCACATCTGAAACTTGCTCCGCCACTTCTAGGCTTGGAGCCCAAATCACGTGGTGGATACGCTTAGTTTTACCTTCAAACTCGGAGATGGTGCAGACCTCCGCCGTAGCCATGAAGTATACTTGGCCTTCAGGCTGGCCAGCAGGCTTGTAGAATCCCTCAAAGACTGAAGGCTCTAAGGCTTCTTTGAGTTCTTTGAACCAGCTTGGATGGGTGAAGTCTCCTGTTCCAACCAGGTTTAACCCTTTAATCTTCGCAAACCTTGCTATGTGCTGGACGTCCATATCCCTGCTTGTAGCCCTGCTGTACTTAGAATGAATGTGGCCGTCTAAGATAATCCTCAACCTTCAAGCCGCCTCTCAAACAAAAGGAAAATATCTTGGTTGAAGGTGAAAAGCTTAATGGGATGAAGCAGGAAGCCGCGTACCTACTGTTCCTGAAAGCCGGCAGGCCTCTGAAGATTAGAGTTGGAAGCCTCGGCCTGCTAGGTCTCCCCTCCGGATACTATGTTTACGCAGGCTCAGCAGGAGGGCCGGGAGGAGTTAAAGCAAGGGTTGGAAGGCATTTCCGGCTTGCAAGGCTTAAGGCTGGAAAGGTGAGATGGCACCTAGACTACCTGCTCACAGACCCGAACGTCACCGCCTTTGAATCTTGGAAGATTGAAAACCACGGCCGAATTGAGTGCGTAGTTTCAAAGGAAATTGAAAAGGTCTCTGACCTTACGGTTCCAGGTTTCGGTTCCTCAGACTGCAGGCTTGGCTGCAGGGGACACCTGCACTATTTCAGACATGACCCTCGGATGACCGTTAAGAGGCTTCTAGCCAAGCTTGGGTTCAGACCGTCGGAAGTTTAGGCTTTCGGTTTTTCCAGCATGATTTCT
>LUCC01000006.1 GCA_001593855.1 Candidatus Hecatellales archaeon B24
CCACGTCTTCCAGCCAAGACCTGAGGCTTCAACACAACCTTCCCTTTCAGCTTCCCAGCAGCCTCCTTCACTTCCCTAAGGCTCCCGCACAGTATTCCCTTAGGCGTGGCGACGCCTTCGCCGGATAGAAGACGCTTACCTTGGTATTCATAGAGGCGGACCAAAACTGTTCCCCTCAGAAGCCTTCACTAATAATAAGTACTCTCTTCCATAAGAAGTAAATTTATGTTCAGCAAAGAGTTATCATGGTTAGACGCCGCCGTAGCTCAGCGTGGTAGAGCAGCGGACCCTGAAAAGGCAGAAGCCTTCCAGGGGCTGAAGCTGTTAACCCGTTGGTCGACGGTTCGAGTCCGTCCGGCGGCGCCACAAAAACCTTGCCACTCCTGTTTTCTTCAGGCTTAATCCGTGATTTTTTTCCTGTGGATGGTTAGGAGGGGTAAGGCTTTAATATTTTGTGCAAACTCACATATTTAATGTGGAGGGAATACTCATTGGCTCCGTCAGTTTTAGAAGTTTTAAAGCAGGAGTTTCAAGGCGAATATACCCGTGAAAAAGTTTTCTCCTTTGTAAAAGTTCAAAAGGAAAAATACTTCGACGCTGCGAAACTTCTGAGGGAAAACGGGTTTGAAAGGCTGCTAACGGTTTCAGCAATCGACTGGCTGGATGAAAACGAGTTCGAAGTATATTTCCTAGTCTACAACCCGGCGGAAAACGTCTACGTTAAGGTTTCCACGAGGATTCCAAGGGAAAACCCGGAAATCCAAAGCCTATCATCCATATGGGAGAATAGTGCCATGCATGAGAGAGAAGTGTGGGAGCTCTTCGGAATAACCTTTGAAGGGAACACCATGCTGAAGCCTTTGTTCCTTGAAGGATGGAAAGGTCCACACCCGTTCCTTAAGGATTTCGACTGGAGAAAGTACGTTAAAGAATTTCCCATGTAGGAGGCGGAACCCAGATGAGTTTCTACGCGGAGTTTAGAATGCTATCCGAGAAGGCGATGACCTTTAACTTCCCACCTGAAATGCCTCTCACAGAAGTCTTCAGAGGAAGACATGTGCTTGACATGGAGAAGTGCGTGGGCTGCGGTCTCTGCGAGAAAATATGTCCAAACCTGGCCATTACAATGGTTGAAAGAGGAGAGGCTGACGAGAAGAGAAGCTATCCCCAAGTGGACTATGGCAAGTGCTGCTTCTGCGGTTTATGCGAAGACATCTGCCCGCGTGAAGCTCTCAAGCTATCCCATTTCCCGTTCATAGTTGTGCTAGGCAGAGACGCGCTTGTTTATCCGCCTGAAAAACTTGCTGAGCCCCCTAAGCTGGAGCATCCGGTCCCGCCGAAAATTAAGGGCATTACTAACTGGGCTATCTCAAGAAGCTTCTGGGTTAACTTCTTCTTCACCGGATGTTGCTTTATAGAGGCTGCTCCATGGGTTGGCAGCGGCTTCGACATGGAAAGATTCGGAATGCTGGCGAAGGGTTCTCCCAGGCATTCAGATGTGCTGCTTATAGGCGGATACGTGACGGTGAAAACTCTCCGGAGGATACTTCGCATATACGAGCAGATGCCCTGCCCCAAATACGTGATTACTCTTGGATGCTGCCCGGTTAATGGAGGAACCTACTGGGACAGCTATAACACCATAAACAACCTTGAAAAGTACATGCCGGTGGACATAATGATAGCCGGCTGTCCTCCCAGGCCTGAACCAATAGGCTTAGCTGTAGTTTTAGCCATGAACGCTGTTCAAAGCGGCTATATGGGTAAAGAGGAGAAAGTAAACAAGGAGGAAGGATTCCTAGAAGTTCCGTCGGTGGAAGAAAGCAGGGAGGAAGGAGAATACTCAATACCCTTCGGCCCCCAGCATCCAGCCTCAGGAAACTTCGACGTATACTTCAAGCTTGAAGGGGAACATGTGAAAAGCGCTAGGCCGAACCCAGGCTATCTTCACAGAGGATTTGAAAAGCTTATGGAGTATAGGACCTGGTGGCAGAATATAATGCTGGTCCAGCGCGTGTGCGTGCTTGATGGAGCAAGCTACGAGCTTAGCTATATAGGAGCCGTTGAAAAGCTTGCCGGGGTTGAAGTTTCAAGGAGGGTGAAGTATCTACGGACAATTCAAGCTGAACTATGCAGGATTCAAAGCCATCTTTTGAATTTGGGGTTGATTGGCGGTGCAACCGGTTTCGACACCATGGTGAGGATAGCGTGGGGAGACAGGGAGAGAATACTTCTGCTGCTTGAGAAGCTGACAGGAGGCAGAATATATCACATCTACAACATTCCGGGGGGAGTTAGGAGAGACCTTCCATCAAACTTTAAAGACGACTTCAAAAAGGAAATGAAATACATGCTGAAGCAGCTTGACCTATACGATAACCTATGCTTTAACAACCCGGTTTTCAACGGTAGAACCAAGGAGCTGGGGGTCCTGCCTGGCGACATGGCTGTTCGCTTGGACGTGACAGGACCTAACGCTAGGGCTTCAGGTGTAAGATTTGACGTGAGGAAGGCTTCACCCTATGAAACCTACGACGAGTTAGAGTTTAACGTTGTAACCTCAGAAGGTTCAGATGCCTATTCAAGGGTGCTTTGCAGGAGAAAGGAAATAGAGGAAAGCTTATACATCGTAGAGAACGCTCTGGAGAAGATTCCCGGCGGAAAGCTTTTTGAGAGGAATGCCAAAGGAGGTCTGAGGCTCTCGCCGTTTTCTCCGCTTCCAAAAGGAGAAACCATACACTGTGTTGAAAGTGCAAGAGGAGAACTCTGCTTCCACCTAGTAAGCAACGGCAAAAACACGCCTTACCGGGCGAAAATCAGAGGGCCAACCTTCGACAGCATACTGGTCGCCATGCCAAAGGTTCTAGAAGACGAACACGTAGCAGAAATCCCGGTAATCTACTGGAGCCTAGACAACTGCCCAGCAGACCATGACAGGTAGTGCTCCCGAAGCTTCAATGGTAACCCCCTTTTTCCTTTAACTTAAGAAAAAGACAACTACTCTTTCTAGGTCTTGGGCCAGTCTTCTTGCAATTGTTTCCTTTAAGAGATAGCCATCAGCATGTTTGGTTAGCAGACTGTCAGGTAGCCTCCGTTCACGCTCAGGGTCTGCCCTGTGATGAATTCAGCTTCATCTGACGCTAGGAATAGAACGGCGTTCGCTATGTCTTTCGGTAGGCCCAGCCTGCCCAGCGGGTATGCCCTGACAAGTCTGTCTTTGCCTATCTTCTCTATGAAGGACTGGGCTCCAGGAGTTTCCACCAGCGATGGTGCTACACAGTTCACTCTTATTCCGTACCTTCCCACTTCCTTCGCGAGGGCTTTGCTGAACATGTTCACCGCTGCCTTCGCACCTGAATACACAGACAGGGTTGGCTCGCCTATTCTGCCGGCGTCAGAAATGATGTTTATTATGACGCCGGATTTACGTTCAATCATGTGTTCAAGCACGGCGCGTGTGCAGTACAGGGTGCCGTAGTAGATTATTTTTATCTGTCTGTCCCACTCCTCCTCGCTTTGCTGCATGAAGTATTTGACAGGCCACCAGGCTGCGTTGTTGACCAGCACGTCGATTTTGCCGAAGGCTTCCAAGGTCTTCTGAACCATGCCTTTCACTTCTTCCCCGCTTGAAACGTTAGCTTTCACGGCGATTCCTTTTCCTCCAGCTGCTTCAGCCTCCTGGGCGACCTTTTCAGCTTGGTCTAGGGCGATGTCCGCTATCACCACGCTTGCCTGCTCCCGAGCGAAGGATAAAGCGATTTCCCGGCCTATCCCCGAGGCTGCACCCGTAACAATTACAACTTTACCTTTAAATCTCATGGCGTGTTAAAGGTTGTCTGGTAAACTAATAAATTTTTCTCTCTTGAAAGGGGCGCTGG
Source organism: Candidatus Hecatellales archaeon B24 (assembly GCA_001593855.1). Taxonomy (GTDB): domain Archaea; phylum Thermoproteota; class Bathyarchaeia; order Hecatellales; family Hecatellaceae; genus B25. Next base: position 3,879 of record LUCC01000006.1, read on the forward strand.
AAAATTAGGGCTCTAAAGCCTATAGGTGAAGCTTCAAGTTGAAGCTAGGCTTCGACCTTGTCGTGGTAGGAGGAGGGGTAGGCGGTGTCAACGCGGCCCTAACGGCTAAAAACGCTAAGCCTTCCCTTTCCGTGGCAGTTGTTTCCCATAGGCCGTTAACCTACCCCAGACCTGACCTTTCAGCCTTCATTAAGAACCCTTCTAAATTCAAAGAGGTTAAAAGATACAGGGTTGAAGAGCTGGAAGCTGTTGGAGTAAAAGTTTTCGAAGGCTGCCGGGCGGTATCCGTCAGCCCCAAGGACAGGATGGTGCAGGTTGAAGATACATCGGCAGGTGAGAAATTCCGTTTGGAATATGATAGAATGGTGATGGCGACTGGAAGCCTTCCCGCTGTTCCTCCGGTAGAGGGCCGTAATCTGCCAGGTGTTTTCACGCTTAAATGGTATGGGGATGCCCTAGCCATTTCACGCCACCTAGCTCCAGGCATGAAAGCCTGCGTTGTAGGAGCGGGGATAATAGGCTTAGAGGCGGCTGAAGCCTTAAAAACCAGAGGGCTAAAGGTGACGGTGGTAGAGGCGTTACCCTTCATTTTAGGAGGCTTCGTTGAGCCGGACCTAGCTGAAAAGGTAGCTCAAAGCATGACCCTTCATGGGGTATCCCTCGTGAAGGGCAGCCCGATAGAGGGCATCTACGGCGGGGAAAAAGTTGAATATGTCCTAGTTGACAGCGTAAAATTCGATGTAGACTTGGTTGTGCTGGCTGTAGGCTTAAGACCGAACACTCTGCTGGCCAGCCAGATGGGTTTAAGCCTTTCCAAGGTTGGAGCCGTTAAAACCGATAGGCAGCTGAGGTCCAGCCTTAACGGGGTATACGCGGTGGGGGACAGCGCGGAAACCATCGACTACATTACCGGTAAGGCTGTGTATCGTCCCCTAGGCAGCATCGCTGCGAAAGCCGCGGAAATAGCAGGCTTGAACGCGGCAGGTGCCAGCGAAACCTACGATGGCTTCATACGGGTTCAATACGACAAACTGTTCGACCTGTCTCTGGGAAGCATAGGCTTAACCGTGAGGGAGGCAGAGATGCTGGGGGTTCCCGCTGAGGCTGTAGATGTCTCCATTAAAAAGCAGGGTTACCCGCCTCCGCTTCTACCGGCGAAATCCGTGGTGAAGGCTGTTGTGGAGAAAGGCTCAGACGTGGTAATCGGATGGCAGATGGTAAGCTACAATCACGCGGACGCCTGGCCTTACTGGGGTTCTCAACTGTTTCTAGAGGCAATCTTGGAAAGACAAACGTTAAGCCAGCTTCAGGAGGTAAAGGCCGACTGAACGTGGAGTAGCCTAGCATTATACCCCTGAAATCTTCTTCAGTATTTCGCTGAATTTTTCCGCGGCCTTCACCTGCGTTTTCAGGTGGGCTGTGGTTGCTGGGACGTAGGCTAGGGCTTCCCTGGTGCAGAGTTTAACGCATAGGGGGTCTCCATCGCAGAGGTCGCATTTTACGATTTTTCCGTCTGCAGTCCATGAGATGGCTCCGAAGGGGCAGACTATAATGCAGGCCTTGCATCCTATGCATTTTTCCTGGTTAACTATGAGTGCGCCAGTCTTTTCATGGCGTTCTATCGCCTTAACAGGGCATACGCTCTGGCAGGGGGCGTCCTTACACTGCTGGCAGGTAACCGGTATGTAGGCTCCCTTACCTTCAAACCTTACAGCCCGAATCCTCGAATATAGAGGGTTAACCTGTGCTTCATGTTTAAGCGAGCAGGCTGCTACGCACAGCTGGCAGCCGGTGCAGCTGGAAGGGTCTACAACCACCATTTTCCCCAGGCTTTCACCTTCACTCAAAAACCTCACCCACCAAAGCCTTTACTTCCTCCTCTGTAAGCCCCAGTTTTCTCAGGGTTTCAGCTTTGGGCACCCCATTAGAGTCCCAGCCGTGAAGCGTGTAGTAGGCGTCTAAAAGCTTCTCGTACTTCCTGCGGTCCATGCGTTTGCCTCGAACTATTGGAAGCCCGCTTGGTAGGGGTTCGTCGAAATAGCGTTGAGGCGGATAGTCATCCTTCCGGGTGAAGCCTTCCCTCAGGTTGAACATTCTCTCAAGCGTGTAAATGCGTTCTCCACAGGTTTTAAGCTGTTCACCTGTAATCTCCAAGCCTGTAACGTAGTATACCAGCTCGGAGAGCTCTTGGTAGGAGTTGAAGGTGTCCGTGTATATGCTGTGGGGGGTTATGAAGTGGGAGCAGGCGAACTTGCACAGGCCAAGCGAGTCTATAACAGCGTATTCAAGCTCGTTCCCCCAAACCATTCTCTCCTTTCCCTCGTAGGAGGTGTAGTCAGATGTCATGGGCGCCCCGTAAAGCTTTTCGAGGAATTCCTTTGGAAGGCCGAAAAGGTCGATAGCCGGCCTACTTCTCAGGTGGTCTGCTCCCCTAGTTGAAACGCATACGCCAAGCACGAAGCTTGGTATCGCCCTGTCCTCCGTTTGAAGCCAGCTCATACCCTTCACGTTCATGTTGTAGTAGGCTGTGGCTGAACCCAGCTTCTCAACCGCCCTTTTAGGCCCTTCAGCTAGGATTGCTCCGAAGCCCTTCCTATAGGCGATTTTCTCTATAAGCTCGTACACGGTTTCAGGGCTTCCCCAACGCAGAATCATACCGTCCGTGGTTTTCTCATCTATCAAGCCTTTCTCGAAGATTTCAATGGCCCACGCTATCATGCTTCCTGTTTCCAGCGTGTCAAGTCCAAGCCTGTTAACCAGATGGTTGCAGACAAGCATGCACTCGGTGCTGTTTATCGCCATCATGCTGCCCCAGCAGCCCTGGCTGGTATATTCAGGCCCTTCATCATAGATGAGGCCGTATCGGGAGGACTCAACGATGTATCTGTGCCTGCACTGGATGGGGCATCCATAGCAGCCTTCATGCCCTACCGAGTAAGGTCTTACGGCTTCAGCTTCAATGTTGTCGCTTGGGAAAAGCTGGTTGGACTGAGAGTTCTTAACCCTCACGATTCCAGCAGTATTAGTGTAAGAGAATATGTGCATGGTTCCGTAGACCTGCATAACCGTGAAAAACCTTGTCTTCCTAAGGTTTTCATTAAACCTGATACACAAGTCCAGAACCTTGTCAGGATAGGCGAACTCTATGTCCCGGCTGCCTCTCACCGTTACGGCTTTAAGGTTTTTACTCCCCATAACGGCGCCCATGCCTGTACGTCCAGCGGAACTTTTAACACCGGTTCTAACGTTCGCATACCGGACGAGGTTTTCCCCGGCAGGACCTATAACCAAGCTCTGAGCCGAGTGGTCTCCCACCTCATCCTTGATAGCCTCCTGGGCTTCCACAGTGTCTAAACCCCAGAGTTGAGCTGCCTTCCTAAACTCTATGTTTCCATCTGATATCCACAAGTATGTGGGCTCTTCGGCTTTCCCAACGATTACCAGGTGGTCGAAGCCTGCCCTCCTCATTTCAGGTGCAAAATGTCCGCCGCAGTTGGAGCTTCCTAGGGCTCCTGTTAGCGGAGATTTGGCGCCTATGTTCACCCTGGCTGATGGTAAGGGTATGCCCGCTGTCAGGCCTATGCTTACTACGAGCACGTTTTCAGGGCTTAAAGGGTCTACCTCAGGCTTTAGAAGCCCGTAGAGGATTAAGGCTGAAATCCCTCGGCCCCCAAGCAGGCGTTTCACCCATTCTCTGGGCGTAGTTTTAACGTTAACCTTCTTCTTGGAGAGGTCTATATACGCTATCTTGCTTTCTAAAGCGGTAGGCATGGCTCTCACTCACTTTCACGAGAGCTGATGGGAGCGAGTAAGCCCCTAATCATGGGCTGGCTTGGTGAAGGCCAGCATATCCTGTAGCCTATGCCGCATTTTCCACAGACAACTTCAGCTGAGTTTTTCTGCACGGGAATCTTGCTAAGACAGTTAGGACATCTTACGGTCGGTTGAGAACGGCTCATAGGCAACTCCTAGAATGGGCTGTTAACCAGCGATTGATACCATTAAACAATAACTGGTAATATAAAATTTACGTTTTCTTGAAAGGCTGGGCTGTTATGCCATGTTAAATACTAAAACTTTATAATTAAGCTTTTAATCCTATAAAACTTAATTTAAATATGTTGTCTATATGTCCGTATATAGGGGTATAAGCTGTGGAGGTTAGAAAGCTCCAGCAGATTAAGGGCGGAAGCTTCATTATTTCACTGCCTAAACGCTGGGTTGAGAAGAGGAAGCTGAAGCGGGGGAAGGGTATGACCATTATAGAAGATGACGATGGCTCCTTAAGGCTTTACCCTCTTGCGAAAGGCGTTGAAGAACCTGCAGAGGTCAAATTAACCCTCGAGGACTTTCCCGGCATAAGAGACCTTGAATACTGTATTAAAACCTACTATGTGCAGGGAAGCAGCAAAATCAGCGTGGCCTCAAAGGAAATGATCCCCGCGGACTTCAAGAAGAGGCTTAAAATCTTACGGATGGAGCTTCCAGGCTTAGAGGTTGCGGAAGAAGAGGCGGACAGGATAGATTTCCAGGTAATAATCGACCTGTCTTCCTTCTCCCTTAAATCTCTGATAGAGAAAACCTCAGCCTTCTCCCTAAACCTGCAGAGGGACGCTGTTAAGGCTATCACCGAAAACAACCTTCAGCTTGCGGAAGAGGTTATCGAGAGAAGCCGGGAGGCGTTAAGGCATTACAGGATTACGATAAGGCAGACCACGCTTGCAAGCTTCCACAGGTCGATTGCTAAAAAAGTTGGCGTTAGCGACTCCCGTGAATGCGTTACTTTCGTGCTTATCACCCGAGACCTAAGCAGACTTATTTACCACTCCTTTTCCATGGCAAGACATTTCCGCGCGCTCAACGGGAAGGAGAAGGTAAGCCCTGAAATCGCAGGAGCGATAAAGGAGCTGTCCAACGTCGTCTACAACATGCAGAAGGATGCCGTCCGCTCTTTCCTGGAGAAAGACGTTAAACTTGCAATATCAGTTATGAACAGAATGAACGATGTTAGAAGCAGAGAAGAGAGGCTGTTAACGGTGATTCTAAAAAAGATTAGGGGCGTGGAAACCGCGGTCACGCTAAGCCATATTGTCCGCGACCTCAGAAGAATAGCAGGCTTCTCCGTGGCCATAGCAGACGACGCCATGAACCGGGCTTTAACCCCCTTCAAGCTTCCCGTAACCAGCGATTAGCCCCAAAGCGGAAAGAGGGTAGGCTTCCATTCGTCTACCTTATTTCCCCTTCCACTGAGGCTTCCTTTTCTCTATGAAAGCCTTTAAGCCTTCCACAGCATCCTCGGTTTTTATAAGATACTTAAAGTAGATGCTTTCAACCCCGTCAAGTGCGCTTTTGAAGTCTCTGTCTAATCCCTGGTAAATGGCTTTTCTGATGTATTTGAGTACTACCGGGCTTTTCTCCTTGAACTTGCCAATCAGTTCGTTGGCTGCTTCCTCAAGCTTTTCTGCGGGGAAAACCTCGTTTACCAAGCCTATCTCCTTCGCCTTTGAAGCTTTCACAACGTCTCCGGTGAATATTATTTCAAAAGCTTTCTTTCTCCCTATTATTCTAGGCAGAAGCACGGCTGCAATAGTTGGGATAGCTCCTACCTTGACTTCCTGCTGGCCGAACTGAGCGTCCTCGGAAGCCAAGACGAGGTCGCAGGCTGCAGCCAGCTCGCATCCTCCTCCAAAGGCGAATCCTCTCACCACGGCGACGGTGGGCTTGTCTATCTCAGCCATTAAATGGAATATTCTGTGGAAGGCTTCAAGCGTTCCCTCTATTTTCTCTGGGAAATGGTCTTTTATGTCTACCCCGGCTGAGAAGGCTTTCTCCCCAGCTCCAGTGATAACTATGACGCATATACTGGCGTCTCTTCCAGCGTCTTCAAGAGCTTCAGCCATCTCCCTCAACGTTTCAACGTTTAAAACGTTTAGTGGCGGCCTGTTAATCGTTATCTTCGCAACTCCCTCTTTCTTCTCGTAGATTATGTTTTGAAAATTATTTTCCATGGTTTCCCCTCCAACTTTAAGTTTCCCATGATGAAATACTTTAATTTAATGTTCATCGGCCCTAGAATGGCTGCGTGTAAAGTTAATATGTTGTTTTATCAAGGTTAAAGTTTTAACATAATAAAATTCTATTTCTGTATCAATAAAAAAGGTTAAATTAAATTTTTCTTATAGTAATATTGCTGATGGAAATGAAGTTAGAACCGGAAAAGCTTGTTATAAGGCCGCTTAAAAAGGAAGACCTTGAAGAGGTAATAAGAATCGACGAGGAATACACGGGTAAAAGAAGGGAGGAATACTACCGGAGGCTGATGAAGGAAATTCTAGAGCCTGAATACGCCCTCATTACATCCTTAGCCGCAGAATACGATGGCAAGCTTGTAGGTTTCATCGCGGGGGTGATGTTCTCAGGAGAATTTGGAATCCCAGAAAATATAGCCTACCTAACCACCATAGGCGTCGATAAGAGCTTCCTGAAGCACGGAATCGGCAGAGAACTCTTCAGACAGTTTGCCACCAACGTTAAGGCAGCTGGAGCCCAGAAAATCCACACCATCGTAGAATGGGCTAACCTGAACTTGCTTAAGTTCTTTAGTAGGGCAGGCTTTAAGCTTTCAAGCACGCTTCTAAACTTAGAGCTGGAGCTGTAGCGGTGGCGCCTTAGAATGGCACTACCTTCCTTCGGTCCTCAACCCTTTTTGCTTTCCCCATGAATCTCGTTATCGTTCCAACAGGGACAAGCTTGACTACCGCTGAAATTCCAACTACAGACCTGATTTTCTCTCCAATCTCCTTTTTAAGGTCTTCAAGTTTCGACAGGTCGCCTTTAACCTCGTCGTAAAGCTCCTTAACAGGTTCAACCTCCACGGTCATCACGTCAAGGGTTTTCGGCCTTTCAATTACTATTCGGAAGTGTTGGGAGGCTCCCTTAACGGACAGCAGAGCATGTTCCACGGTTGAAGGCCAGAATTTCACTCCTCTAACCTTAAGCATGTCATCCGACCTGCCGATTACCCTGCCAGCTCTCATAAGGGTGCGTCCGCATTCGCATTCTTCAAAGGTCCACCATGGAACTACGTCTCCAGACCTAAACCTTAAAAGAGGCATAGCCTCCCTAGTCAACGTCGTATACACCAACTCTCCTTTTTCACCTTCCGATACAGGCTCCCCGGTTTCCGAGTCTATAACCTCTGTGAGGAAATGGTCTTCGAAGAAGTGGTCGCCGTTATGCTGGTCGCACTCGTGAGCCACTCCCGGCCCTATAATCTCGGATAGCCCATAAACATCGAAGGCTTCAAGGTCTAGAAGTTCCTCTATTTTAGCCCTAACTTCCTCGCTCCAGGGTTCGGCTCCGAAGGAACCGCACTTCCACTTGAGGTCTTTAGTGGCATCTATTCCCATTTCCTTGGCGTACTCGCCGAGGTAGAGTGCGTAGGTTGGAGTGCAGGCTATCGCGGTGGTTTTAAGCTCTTTGGCGAGCCTCAGTTGGCGTTCTGTTTCTCCGGCGGATATGGGCAGAGCGATAACTCCTATCTCTAGGGCTCCATAGTGGAATCCGAGGCCTCCTGTGAAAAGTCCGTAGCCGTATGCGATCTGCATGATGTCGCCCTTCTTTAGGCCCATCATGGCGTAAACTCTCGCCATAACTTTCGCCCACGCGTTGAAAATGTCGTTTTTAGTGTAGAGGGCTGACGTTGGCATTCCCGTTGTCCCTGAACTGCAGTGTATCGTGGCGAGGCTTTCCATGCCGGTGGCCAGCATACCGTAAGGCCAGTTTTTTCTCAGGTCGTCCTTGGTGGTGAAGGGTATCCTTGAGAGGTCTTCAAGGGTTTTAATATCGTCTGGTGTCAGCTTAGCTTCCTTGAACTTCTCCCTGTATAGGGGCACTCTCTCATAGCAGTATTTCACTATTCTCTTCAGTCTTTCCAGCTTCAGCTCTTCTAGCTTCTCCCTAGGCATACTCTCATATTCAGGCTCGTAAATCCAGCTTTTCACTTTTCTCTTCAAACTCTGGCCTCCACACTATAAAATTAGTTTAAGGCGAATTTAACATTTAAAATCTTTAAGGCTGAAAAAGATTAAGGATGTAAAGGAAGACCTACTTTAAGCTTTCCAAGAAGGCTTCTATTTGCATTTTCGCTTTTCCAAGAGGAGTAACCCTTGGGTCGCACTGTGGGGCTTCAATTATGAGGCTGGGTATTCCAAGTCTACTGTAAAGCAGGTCTGCAAGCGGCCTTATAATCATCGAGGTTATCCGGCATCCTGTATTTTCAAAGAGGACTGCACCGTCTACATCTGCTTTCTTCACGTTTTCTAGGAGGTCTTCCATCATCTCGTAGGTGGAGTTTGCGAAGTGAAGGGACCGTCTTACCATGCTTTCAAAGGGTTTCTCCTGGTTAACGAGGTGTACAGACGTGTTAACGTACAAGTTTACCGGGAAGGTTGCTCCAAGCCTTTCGCAGTACTCATAAAGCGAAAGAGAATGCCAAGGCATAATACCGAAGGTTAGAAGCCTGCATTTCTCCTCCGGAACCACACCTTCTCCTTTCTTCACTCTATCCTTAATGATGTTGTAAGCTTCCTGGGCGAACTCGTACGCGTAGCTGCTTCCTAAGACGAAAAAGGCTACAAAGACGAGGTCTCCTATCTCCCTCTGGCTTCCAGGCGTAGGCTTCGACATCATCAGACGCGGTATTTCCACGAGCAGTTTAGAGGTTTCCTCAGAAACTCTGAAGACCTCCTTGAACCTGGCTTCATCCATTTTCTCTCCAGTAACCTTCTCCAGAAATCCTATGAGGCCTTTCAGCTTTTCCACGCAGTATTCAAGGTAAACCTCGTCTATTCCCTCAGGTATCTTGGTGAGTTCGTCAACCTTCCCCACCAGCTCCCTTGTCCAGTAAGGATAGTTAACAACGTATCTTGGAACCCTGTAGATCTTGGAGAAAACTTCCGCCATCTCATGGTGGGCGACGCATAGGGCTCGAGTGTCCACGATGAAGTCAGGCTTCGGCATGGTAGGCTGCGTTGCTTTTTCAGGTTCCATGATAGAGCCCAAGGTTGTCTTGAAATAGTCGCAGATGAAGTGTCCGTAGCCTCCACTCATGGAAGCGTCTATTAAATCCATTGAAGAGCCTCTAGCCGCACAGTAGGCAGGATACTGCTCAGGAAACGCAGAGACAACGTCGAAAACGTAGATAAGCTCTGACGGGTGAAACGAAAAGAACCATCCTGTAGGCCTGTTCTTCTTTAGCAAGGCATTCTGACGTGTAAGATGTTTCCTAAATAACTCCCGGTATAACGTTTTGTACCCCAGGGGAGTCCAGTCTTGAAGCCTCATTTTCCAGTCACCTTGCATGGGACTCGATGAACGCTTCAATCCTCGTCGCATACTGTTCCACGGATATGGGTATATCCACATCAAGAATCAGCACTGGAAAGTTGCGGAGTGCCTCGATTATCAGCGGGTACTGGTGGCCGCAGATTTCGCATCCTCTATCCCTTAAAACGATTAATGCCTTAGCCCTGCTTTTTTTGATTCTCTTCTTTATGAAGGCTATTCTGTCTTCGATGGAAAGGCTGTCAGGGTTGGAGGAGAGAATACATGACGAGCAGCTCAGATATCTTTCAGCAAGGCCTCTAAGCGGGCTTTTACTTTCGCTGACAAATCCGGCGAAGTAGCCGGTTGCCGTGCATAGGTCATCTGAAACTATCACGGCTCCCAGAGACTCTATCAGGCTTAAAATTTCTAGGTCGTAATGGTCGGTTCCTGAAACATGCACCCTAAGCATATAATCTTTAATACCCTCCGAATCCTTGACGTGTTCAAGTTTTTCCTCCAGCATCCTGTTGAAGTCATCCTTCAGCATACAGGTGCTGCCAAGCATGATCTTCATCCAGTCTACACCACTGAGCTTGGGTGCATCGTCAGACCTCAAATCGCAGAGTTCTTCGCATAGCCTGCGGAACCTATTGTATACTTTCACGGAGTTTCTCAGTTTTTCCTCGTCGAACTCTACTGATAAATACTGAGAAAGTTTAATGGCGAACCTCTCAAGTTCTTCAGCGAAGAAGTTCAGCGACAGTTCATCTCTAACGTAGGGGGTTTGAATCAGGTAGGAAAAGCCATGCTTAACGTAAAAAGTGTAGGCTGAATACAAGTGCATTTTTGTGTCGTCTGTCGTCATTCCAACTATTCCGTCAACCTGGTTGAACTCTCCTTTCAGTCCGTCCTCTAGGATTCTCCTAGCATAATAGCAAAGCCAGCTTGGAAGCTTTGAGTGTGCGTTCTCCGTTGTCTGGGAAAGGCCTAAAAGCCTTACAGGTACCGCCCCAAGCGAATGTATAATTTCCTCAGGCACGTTATTGCACAGCGTACCTATTATCTTTCTTCCAGCTTCCTTATATTCGCCTATCTTAGATTTTGAACGGAAAAACTGGTAGAAATCCTCCAGTATGCCATCCCTCTTTCCCAGTCATCTATTGTTAAGCTTCTCTGCGGCTGAAGGCTGAACGCCTTTACTTGAATTCTATTCCTAACTCTTTTTTGAGTTTTTCCCTCAGGCGTCTGCGTATAATTTTTCCTACAGCAGTACGCGGATACTCGTTTGCTTTAATGAAGATGACTCTCTTCGGAATCATGTAGCCTGATATTTTTCCTCTGCACCACTGCTTGATTTCCTCTTCGGTAAGGGTTTCCCCGGCTTTCGGCGTGATGACGGCGGTTACTGCTTCACCCCATTTCGGGTCTGGAAGCCCGACGACTGAAACTATGTCCACCTTCGGATGTCTAGCTATGCAGTCTTCAATCTCGGTTGGGTACACATGTTCTCCCCCGCTCATAATCATGTCGTCCTTCCTGTCAACGAAGTAATAGTATCCTTCCTCATCCTGCCTCAGCAGGTCTCCAGTGGCAAACCAGTTCTTCCCAAAGCTGAACGCCTTCTCCGTTCTTTCAGGAAGCTTCCAGTATTCGTCGAACATCATAGGGCTTCTGCAGATAAGCTCTCCCACTTCCCCAGGGGGCACATCCCGTCCCTGCTCGTCTACAAGCCTTACCTCCACCGATGTTACCTCACGCCCGCAGGAGCCAGCCTTCCTCAACTGGTCTTCGGGGAGAAGTAGCAGGGTTATGCCTGCCTCCGTTGTCCCGTAGGCTTCGTACAGCTTAACCCCTGGGAAGATTTCCATGATCCTCCTTTTTATCTCTCCGAGGACGGGAGCGGAAGATACGAGCAGCTGCTTTATGGAGCTTAAATCATATTTTTTCCTGGTTTCCTCCGGAACGTTAACCATGAGGTAGTAGTGCGTCGGTATCAGAGAGGTAAAGTTAAACTTTTCCCTGTCAACCAGCTCGAAGAATTCCACGGGGTCAAACCTGAAGTCTCGGCCCACGTAAAGGGAGGCTCCTATGTACAGCCATAAAGGCCCGTAATATTGTGAGTTCACATGGAATAACGGCATAATTATCGCGCCATACCAGTCTTTATTCCACCCGTGCATCTGCGGGACGATGGTGTAAAATGTGGCATAGCTCTCGTTAGACCTCACGACGCCTTTAGGCGCCCCTGTAATCCCAGAAGTGTAAGGCTGAATCCACGCGTCTTTAGAGTCAACTTCCACGCTGGGCCAGGCATCAGATGCCTCCCCAAGGAACTCCTCATAGTTAACGTAGCCCTCCGATGAGGCTTCCCCTATCAATACATACTTTTCAACTTTCTCAAGTTTCGGGCGTATCGACTTTATCAGGTCAAGGAATTTCTCAAAGACGAATACTGCTTTCGCGTCGGCGTTATCGATTACATAGTATGCCTCTGGTGGCGCGAAACGCCAGCTCACCGGGGCTACTACCACACCTATCTTCGAGCATGCTGCCAGAATTTCGATGAACTCGGTGCAATTATAGGAGAATAGGGATATTCTGTCTCCCTTCTTTAATCCCAAGCTGAGTAAAGCGTTCGCCAGCCTGTTCGTCCTTAAATGTAATTCCTTGTACGTGTATTTTTTACCACGCCAGTCTTTTAACGCCATTTTTTCTGGCTGGTTTTTCGCGTGTATTTTTATTGCTTCTCCTAAAGTCAGCCAGCGAATCCTCAACCCCAATTCTGTCACCTATAAATTAGGGTAGGGCCGGATTTATTACCGCACCATATATTTTTCGCTTACAACTTACTTTTAAGTTTGCATGTTAAGGAGCTGTGAGCTTGACAGTATAGCCTAACGGCCAAGCCTGCACCGTCAACATTATAAAGGGGTTAAGGAAAGGTTATGGCGGTACTTTCTTTCCAGGGTTCAGAATGTTGTTGGGGTCAAAAACCTTTTTTATCTGTTTCATGAGGTCTATTTCTTTTCTGCTCAGGCACAGGGATAAGCTTTCAAGCCTAACCCCGCCTATCCCATGTTCAGCCGATATGGTTCCACCGAGTTCGAGGGCTGCCTTATAGATTTCATGCCTGATTTCTGCGATTTCCTCCAAGCTTATTCCCTCCTCCTCCATTATGCCGACATGTATGTTTCCATCTCCTGCGTGGCCGACTACGACGAGGTAGGTGTTGAATTTCTCAGCTATCTCATTTACTTTGTCTATGAATTCTCCTATGCTTGCCGGAGGCACCGCCGTGTCCAAGCCGTCCACCATTTTCTCAGCCTCCAAGACTGGAAGTACAGCGCTTCTTATCCTGAGGATTTTCTCCTGTTCATGTTTGGGCTCGGCGAAGAGGATTTCAAGGGAGCCGCTCTGCTGGCATACCTCAGC
>LUCC01000007.1:0-16085 GCA_001593855.1 Candidatus Hecatellales archaeon B24
CACTCCAAGCTTTACCTGCCAATAGTTGTGGTAAGAAGGCTTGAGCTTGGAAAGGGAGTATACGTGCTCTACGGAGGGAAAGCTGAGAAAAAGCTTGTGGCAGAGCTCCTAGGCCTCCAGAGGGATGAAGGTGAAATCCACCTTTACAGGCCTCAAGTCAGCGAACTGCTTTCAAAACTTAAGTCTCTGCTCACCATAGGCTTTGAAGCACCGGAAGAACCTTAAAGTTCTCTTCAGCCCTCTAATTTGGTTACCTTCCTGAATTTATGGCCGTTCTTACACAGGTACATGGTCACTCTAATCGCCGGTCCCTTCCTAGTTTTAGGAGCTACCTCCCAGGACTTAAGTATCTGCAAGTCCTTACTCCCGCATTCAGGGCATGAAACCAAGACAAGAGGCTCTATCCTGCCCTTCTCCTCAATCGTTTTCTGGTGTTTAGCAGCGGCAGCCATAAGCTCTCTTATCCTCGGAATATCGTAGAGCCCTGAAATGAATACGATGCCTGTAATCCTATCCGATTTGGGTACGGGATAATCTCCGCATCTTATCTCCGCACCTTTCAGGTTGTTCTCGTACCAGCGTATCGCCTCGTTGAGGCCATCCCTGTTCAGCTCGTTCGAAGGTCCTGCAAGCATTAGAAGCGCCTTCTTAGCACTTGACAGCCTACACTCTGTTGACAGTCTTGTCACAGCGTCTTGGAGAACCGCGCGGCACTTGTCTTTAGGATTTAACCGGTAAAACTTGTCTTTCTTTTTGAATATCCATCCCTTTCTCGCCCAGGCTTCAGAGTACCCGTAAACAGTAAAACCGTTCAGGCTGTTCAGAATGTCTGAGGTGTCCACCACTTTTCCTCCAACCATTCCAGGGGTTCTAGCCTCCCCTGCCCCTAAAACCAGCGGAAATATCTTAACGATTAAATGGTTCATGTGGGAGTAGCTTTCATGAATCGTCAAACCCGGAGTTTTCCACCGGTTGTTGTCGAACAGGATTAACGCGTCAGTTGACTCGTGTAGGGCCATCAGGCTTTTCGAAGCGTTCATCGCCATTAAGCCACCTTCATCATCACTGGGCAACACGCCCAAGGCGAAAACCGGCACATCATACATTTTCAGTTCTTTTGCGAGGATGGGAGCTCCTCCAGAGCCTGTTCCCCCTCCAAGCCCTGCCACTAGCAGAAATGCGTCGATGTTCTGGGTGTTGAAGGCTCCTCTTTCTCCAAGAATCTTCTTGATGTCGCTTAGCTCTTGCCTGACTATTTCCGTTCCAAGCTCGATGTTGGCTCCTGCCCCGCGAGCTTTACTATAGCTTTGACCTATCAAGATTCTGTTCTTCTCGGGAATAGCCTTTAAACCTGTTAGGTCTGACTGTGAAGTGTTAATCGCCATGCAAACGGGAATATTTCTTCCATACTTCTTTCCGTATTTAAGGTCATAATATTCGAATAGGTCTGCGATTCTCCCTCCAGCCTGGCCGATACCTATCACAGCAAGTTTCAAGCGGTTAATCTCCCCTATCTAAAAATAGGAGCAGTCTTTTCTTAAATAACCTTTCTCGGAAAGCTTCTCCTCAAACTTCTGCCTTTACAAAGCCTTCTCCCATGGTTGAAGGAGGCTTTGTTAAACATGCAAGCTTAAAGTAGCGTGAAGCCTTCAACGTCTTTTTGGTAAAAATCTGCTTCAGAAACGGGTGAAAAACGGTGGAATCCAGCTGTAAAAACCGTTTTAGCGACGTTATAAAATTATTAGATGTTTCCTCCTAATGTACAAATGCCATGAGTACGGATAAGCGTGGAAACCCTGACGAATGCTCTGAAAGACTTCGAGAAGTAAAAGAATACCTAACAGGCGTTTCTAACGGATGCCGGCAGGGTGAGGTTCCCCCACTCAGTTTAACATGTCCGGTGTGCGGTAAACCCATGCAGCAGAGAGGCGTTATTGAAGGGTTGATGATGGGTCCGCAGAACAGCATCAGCATAATATACGCCTGCAGAGAACACCAGGACATCGTGGTTATAACAACCATCACGAAAATGGATGAAGAGGCAAAAACAGGTGGAGAAACCATCCGGAACAGAGAGGTTATGATGGTAAGACCTCCTATCACCTACATTTACTGAGCAGTTTTTAGGGAACTATGCGGGCTCCGTTTAACCGCGGAAACCTTTTTATATCCAATTGTCTTAAGAAAAAATTACCGGGGGGTAAAAGTGGTACTTAAAATCCCGTTAACAGAGGATGAGCGGAAAGCATTTGTCGCCCACTACTTGGCAATGAACGTTGAATACATAAAAAAGGTTTTAGCTGAAAATCTTCCGGCAGCCGTCTCTGTTTCGCTGGAAGTGTCCCCAGCTATACTGCCTTCCGTTAGAGAGGAAACCCTAGTTATCCGTCTTTCCAGTGAAACTCCGGCGGGACGCATATCAGACTCGCTTTCAATAGCAGTCTTCACGCATCCTCGTGGGGGCATCTACTGCGACATACTTGACTTCGGTGAAGTTAAATCCAAGGTTGAAAATTGGTGCAACAAGTTTATGTCTAGGGTTAGAAAGCTAACAGCATCACCATCTGGGTCCCCTAGAAGAAGGTGAACTTTAGACTTCACTAACCCCGTCTTTTTCTAAGTTTACTGGTCTAAGCCTGCCTCCTATCGAATGTTTTATTCCTTCTATTCGGAATACGCTTCAGGGTTTTCCAGGTTTTCCTGACGAAGTCTGGATATTCACCGTGGGTTTTCACCCACTCCTCGAGAAATCTGCGGGTTTTAGGGTCAGCTGGGTAGCCGCTTCCAAAGTCTCCAAACTTCCTTTTAAGCTCTTCTATGGCTTGGTCTCGCCTGACCTTCGCGAGGATGGAAGCCGCTGCCACAATCGGGTATCTAGCGTCTGCCCCATGCTCTGAGACTATTCTAACCTTGAATGGTAGGAGGCTGGCTATCTGCCGAGCGAATCTTTCGGCGCTCACATCGCATGAGTCAACGTAGGCTACTTGCGGTTTAAGTTTTGCTATTATCTCAGCCATGGCTTCGGCTTCAAGAAAGTTCAGCTTCCTGAATTTAACTCCGCAGCTCACCCGCTCGTCTACTTGGTGAGGAAGGATTTCAATTATGTGGTAGGCTGACACGTTTGCCTTAACAAGCTCAGCTATCTTAAGCCTTCGAGCTGGAGTAAGCTTCTTAGAGTCTCTAACCCCCAGCTCCTTAAGCTCGTTTACTCTGTCTTCGGGGTGCAGTACCCCTGCTATGACTAGGGGGCCTATGATGGAGCCTCTGCCAGCATCGTCAATTCCGACGGCGAGAGCCTTCAAGCTTCCACGGAGAAATGTTGTCTCGAATTTTCTTTAAACCTTTTTACCGTAGACAGCGTTATGGCTATTAAGGGCTGGGAGGCAGGTTTGCCCTCTAAGAAAGGTGAAGACTTGGAGTACAAGGTTTTCAGGATGATTAAGGATAGGGGAGATAAGGGCATCCTTCAAAGCCAGCTTTGGAAGCGTATAAACGCCACAAGCAGGGAGGGCTCAAGAATCTCTCTAAGGCTTGAAAGAGCTGGACTGATAGAGCGACGCCGGGAGCTCCATGAAGGAAAATGGACATACAGGCTTATAGCCAAGAAGAGGTCTGTAAACCCCCTTTCAATCTTGGATTTGCCCTGCGCCTTCTGCCCTAACCAAGATAAGTGCGGGCTTGGAGGACCCGTCTCCCCTGCAACCTGTCCTCTCCTAGCCCAGTGGGTTGAGAAGACAGCTTATGAAACTGTAAGGCGGGGAAAGGTTAAGGTCAGCCTTGACGAGAAATTGGAGGCTTGAAAGAAGGCGGGACCACTACTACTGGAGAGCTAAAAGAGAGGGCTACCGGAGCAGAGCAGCCTACAAGCTGCTGGAAATCCACCGTAAATACAGGCTTTTCAGGCCAGGCCTAAAAGTCTTAGATTTAGGATGCTCGCCAGGAGGATGGCTTCAAGTGGCAGGAAGCATGGTGGGTTCTAAAGGAAAAGTCTTAGGCATAGACGTTAAACCCTTAAAACCTTTCAAGGCTGGGAACATTTCTTTCCTCCAGCACGATGTGAGAAGCCCTGAGCTTCCAGGCTTCGTCTTGAAGGAGCTGGGAGGGAAAGCCGACCTAATACTGTCCGATGTCTCCCCGAACATTTCAGGAGTATGGGAGGTAGACCACGCCAGGCAGATGGAGCTGGCTGAAGCCTCCTACAAAACAGCTTTAGAAACCCTTAAGCCTGGAGGCCGTCTTCTCGTTAAAGTCTTCGAGGGCGACCTAGTTGACGGCTTCAGGAAAACCTTGAAAAAACATTTTGAAAAGGTGAAGACTGTTAAGCCTAAAGCCTCGAGGAGTAGAAGCTCGGAAATTTACCTGCTGGCTGAAGGGTTTAAGGTTGCTGTAAATCCTCCACGTACATCAGGGGATACCCGAGCTCGGGAAGATAGCGGAGGCACGCCTTAACCTTCGCATCCTTGTAGGAGACCTCAACTTCAACGTTAAGCTGGTCTCCTCTCAAAGCCTCATAACGCCTGTAGGGGCTGCCGTCTTCAGGCTTACTTGACAGCCTATCCTCAGCTATTGAAACCTTAACCTTAACCCTGTACGGCTGAAGGCTGAAAGCCTTTGAGAAGGCTTCGCCTAGAAGCCTTAAAACTTCCGGCTTCCGTGAAACAGGGAACCCCACCAGCTGGTGGTATATGGCTCCTAATGCCACTCCAGCCTCGAAGACAGCTCTCTCCCTTGCAGAAAGCTTCGAGCTGAAAAATTTTTCAGCGGGGTCCTCCATCATACCTGCTGTTTCCCTCCACTTCGGCTTTAAGCGCTCCGAAGCTTATGGTCTTCTTTGCCATGAAGTCGTGTTTGTGGATGGATTCATGGCTTCTAACCTTGAACAGGATTCTGACGTTGTCTGGAAGATTTGGAAATCTTTCAACAAACTTTTTCATCATGATTCTCACAGCGTCCTCAGCGAAGAGGGTTCGCTCAGCAGCCTTGTAAACGATTTCAATTTCGTCTTCCCGCTTGAGAAGTCCGTAGCTGGGGGCACTCATGGATTCCTCCACGATTTCAGCCAGCTTGAAGGCGTCTATTTCAAAGCCCTCAGGCACCTCCATAACCAGCACTCCAAGGCTTCTCTGCATGTGGGTTGCCACAGGGATAACCTTCAAAATTTTTTCTACGTCACTCCTGCTGAAGCCTATCTCTAAAAGTTTGCTTTCCACCCGTGCAGCCATGAGCTCTTGGGCGCAGGGGCACGCGGTTACACCTTTAACGCCCACTCCAACCTTCCTTACGATTTCCACTTCGCCTTCAGGCTTCTTGGCTGCCACGGCTGATGCTATAAGCCTGTAGGGCTCGTAGCTTCTATGCTTACTCACAGGAGTTGTTTTCTCGAGGATGGCGTCTCCCACGGCTTTAACCTTCGCCCTTGTAGCCTCGTTCTGCCTCCTAAGGATTTCCACAGCTATCTCAGCGCAAACCCTCTCCAGCTTGTAGGCTTTACCGGCAAACTGGTTGAAAACTTCAACGATTGTTTCATACTGTCTTGAAGCGTGAACTCCCTTCCTCCAAGCTGGAAGGTCTACGAACGCCTCAAATCTTGGAACCACAACGATTCTTTTACCTTCATAGTCTTCGAAGCTTAAAGGAACTCTGACGCCTACAACCCCAACTTCTCCAAGCGGTATGGCAACCGGGGGAAACCTGTCCTGAACCTCCAAGCCTCACTAGGCCTCCCTAAAGGATTGTTGGAAGTATCTGCCTCCACCTAGTTAAGCCTTCCCTTAAGGGAAAACGTCTTCATCCTGAACGTAGCTCCGCCCTGTCTTCAGAGCAACCAAGGCTTTCCCAAGCTCAAAGCCGAGATAGGCGGCATGGTCCAGAAGCGAAACAAGGTTTTCCCTGACAATAGCCCGGTACACAGCTTCAGGACGGCTTCCACGTACAGCGGTGGAAGGCCTAGCTGCTCCCCCCTTAAAGTGTAAGGCTAAGATTTCACCTGAATCCCTGTCAATCTTTATCTTGAAGCTTCCTTTAGGGTCACGGTGAACCGCTGTCTCCTCTACTTCAGCTGCCTCAATAAGCCTCCTAGGCTTCTCCCCCGGCAGTAAAGGCTCCTCCCTGCAGCGTTTCTCCTTAAGGATTAGCAGGTTTAAAGGCAGGTCTTTAGGCGGAGTTTTCTTCCGGGATGCTAAAACAACCATTCTCACAGCCCTCGAAAGCTCCAGGACGGAGCCAACGGTTTTCCTGCTGGCTTCAACCGTGAAGAGGAAGGCTACTCCAAGCTCCCAGCCTAGCAGGGCGAGGAGGAAGTTCAGCCCAGGCGAGTCCACGTCGGAAAGCTCTGACACGTTTCCAGCCCCAAAGAAAACCGGGAAGCCTGGCTTCCTCCTGAGAAATTCCCAGTAGCCCAGAAGGGAGTCTAAAAACGTGTAGGGTGGAGCAAGCCCTAGGATGGGATCTGCTATAAGCCTCTTAAAGCCAAGTCTCTCCGCCTCCTCCAGGTTTTCCTCAAGTCTTCCCACTCTCTCAGCGAAGCTTTCAGGGATAACTCCGTCAGGACCCGCCGGGGTTACCACGACGGGCGTTTTCTTAAGCTTGGATAGGTCTTGAAGGTTTGAGGCGTCTCCACTTAGGATTAGGCTTGCCCCGGCTTTAACTCCTGCTTCAAGCTCTTCCGGGTCAGCTGAGTCAATGCTTACCGGAACCTTCACAGCCCGTAGGGCGGCTTTAACAGCTCTTCCAGCTTCATCGGGTTTCCCCCCGCCAGCCTCCATTCCCACGTCAACCATGTCAGCCCCGCAAGAGGCGTAGTAGCGGGCTGCCCGCGCGATTTCTTCATCACTCATTTTAGAGGCGTCAGCTATTTCGGCTAGGAGAATGGGCATGCAGCCGGGAGCCCAGTAGGCCCCATGCTTCCCCCGTCTAATCAGGATTCCATCCCCCTTTTCAGCTCTCCTTAAGGCTTCAGCCTTCAGGGCTTTGATTTCCCTTTCAGCCTTTCTGGCTAGGAGGTCTGCAGCCAGCTCGCAGGCTGGTTTAACCGTGGACAGGGGCAACTCTTCTATCTGGTCTAGGATTTCAGGTAGGTCGGCTGCGTGCCTCGGCCCCTTAAAGACTGAGCCGTTTAAGGCTTCACCTACCCCCTTTAAGTCTCCCCTAACGCTTCCAGGCATGAGGATTAAATCGTAGTTTCCAACCTTAAACTCCCTGAGCCTCCTAGCCGCGTAGGACGGGGTTATGAGGGCTGCCACGGGAACAGGTAAAGCCAGAACGTCAACTTTAACATCGGATTTACGCATGTTAGCGTATTGTTCCACGAAGCTTTTCGCTTTAAGGCCTGTTACTATTAGAACCTTCAAGGCTTCTTTCACCCTTAAGAGAACGGGGTTCCAGTAGTGTTAAATTACTCCGCCACTCTTTTAACTGTTAGAGCAGGGTTGAAGTCTGAGCTTCCGTTGGGCTTAATTCTCGTAAGCTTCGCCATTTTCATGGTGGGAACTGCGGTTGGCTATTTTTCAGCTGAGAAGGTTTCAGAGCAGCTGATAAGGATGCTGGGCGAAGAGTTTTCCTCTTTCACAGAGCTTCCGGCACCTCTCCTCGCCCTAGCCATCTTCGCCAACAACTCCTCCAAAACCTTGATAATAATGCTGCTGGGAGTATTTTTCGCGGTTCCCCCTATCCTCTTCATCCTGGTGAACGGCTTTGTTCTTGGCGTGGTAGGCTTCGAGGTGGTAGAGTATAAGGGCGCCCTATTTCTTGTTTTAGGTGTTCTGCCCCACGGGGTTTTCGAGGTTTTCGCTGCTACCCTAAGCACAGCTCTGGGAATCAAAATTGGGATAGCCGCCTATAGAAGAGCCAGGAAGCGAAGCTTCGAGCTTCAGCATACCTTAAAGCTCTGCCTTAAAACCTACTTCTCACGGGTTATCCCCTCACTTTTCCTGGCAGCCGTAATTGAAACCTATGTGACACCTCTGTTTTTAGGCGGCTTCTAGAAGGCTGAAAAGGTAAATAAACTGGTATTTACATCTCATACTTAAGCTTAGACAAGCGGTGTGAGGGTTAAACTACGTCTTCCCGTAAGCTTTCCCAAAGCGAAATAGACTACCTCGTCTACGAGGAAGTAGTTATCCGGGAAAGCAACGCTCCGAAATTCACGCTTTACGGCGAGGAGATAGACCTCTGGAGCTCCGAGTACGTACCATACCATTCTAAAACTCCCACAGAATACGTAATAGAGAAAATTCTTGAAAGCGAAAAGGCTGAAGTAGACATATTCCCCGGCGTGGTTGGAAAATACCGGGAGAAGGAGCTTGTTAAAAACGCCCTGCTCTCAGGCTCTCCCATACTTTTAAAGGGACGGAAAGGGTATGGTAAGACCACCCTCTCCAAGGCTATAGCCGAGCTTCTCCCCAAAAAGATTCTTGCCGTTAAAGGATGCAAGATATACGATGACCCCACGAGGCCTGTATGCTTCTCCTGCAAGCGTAAGCTCCTCGAGGAAAACACCGTTGAGCTCACATGGGTTCCAAGAATATGGGTTAGAATTCCAGGAGACCCCATGATGACCACCCGCCAGCTTATAGGAGGAATCTCCATTCAGAAAATCCGGGAGGGCTACGACCTAGACCACCCTGAAGTCTTCATCCCCGGCAGAGCCTTAAAGGCGAATAGAGGCGTAGGCTACTTCGACGAGCTTGGAGCCTTACCCTCAGCCATGCAGACGCTCCTCCACGAACTCTTCGAGGAGCATCAGGTTACAACCTTGGAAGGCGATATAGTGCCCTTCAAGGTTGAAACCTTGGAGCTTGCTTCCACCAACCCGGCTAACTACCGTGGCACAAACCCCATTAAGGAGCCTCTCCTAGACCGCATGGAGGAAATAGAGATAGGGCCCCCTGAAACCCTTGAAGAGGAAATAGAGATAGGCATAAGGAACATGTTTTACAGGAAGTGGAAGGGGGAGGAACCCCACATACCCAGGTGGCATAGGGAAATAGTCGCCCGCATAGTCCGCTATGCTAGAGATAAGGAGAAGTTTGACTTCACCAAGCGGATAGAGTCGGAGCCCTCATGCAGGGCAACCATCAAACTCTTTGACCACCTTCAGTCTAAAGCCCTCAGAAGCGGGAGGCTTGTACCCCTCCTATCCGATTACGGTGAAAACCTTGAAATCGTTAAGCTGTCCCTCATGGGCAGAATAGAAGTTGAATTCGGCCTTTCAGAGCGGAAAGAAGAAATCGTGGAAAGGCTTTTCGAGGAAGCCAAAAGACAGACATGCCGCCAAGTATATAACAGCCTTCCAGGAGACAGGTTCGCCGAGTTCTATGAGGCCTTAAGGTCCGTTGGCGTTGAAGCCGACGGTAAGAAAGCCATACCTATAGAGTTTGAAACCGTTCCAAAGCTTAAAAGCCAGTCCATCATAAACTACTACGTGGAATTCGTGAATGGAAGCAAGCAGCCCAGCGACGAACTATATCTTTCCACTGTAGAAATAATTTTAGAGGCTCTGGCCAAATGCACTCCACGGTTCGTAGAGCGTAGGGGTAAATCCTACTATCTTGGAGAGCTTGTTTCAGATGAAGCCTCCATGCGAAGCATGTAAGCAGAAGGAGGAAACTCTCTCCTCCATCCTTGGAGAGGAAACAGTAAGCGAAATAGTATACCAGCTTTTCAATCCGGCTGCCAGCAGAAGTGAAAAGCAGAACCGTGAAGAATCTCTGATTGAAAAGCTTATCAAGCGTTTCCTAGAGGAGATGAGAGGGGAACAGCTGGACGAGCTTTTCGACAGCAAGCTTCTGAAGTGGGCTGGAACTCCAGGTGGGAAATGGTTCAGAGACTATCTTAAACATAGGAAGGCCAAGCAGAAGGCTTGGGAGAAGCTTCTGGAAATGGTTAAGCGGGGAGAGGTGAATCCTTCTCAGATTTCAGTGGAAGACCTTCTCCACCATTTTCTAAGCCAGATTCTGGAGGAGCTTGGCAGAGAGGGAATGGTGGACCTTAAGTTTCAGAGGGACTGGCTTTACGGAAACGTGCTGGTAGCCTATCCGGAGTTCACGGAGAAAAGCGAAAAAATAATCGCTAAAAAGGTTCTGGAAGAGGTTTTCATCAACCTTAAAGGCTTAAGGGAGATAGGCTGCCATGAAACTGAGGAGATAGGCTGGGGGGTAAGGCAGTCCTATATGCTCTGGGACTTCGACGAGCAGCAGCACTCCTACGACCTTCTCGACGTTCAGGAAACACTTGTGAAGACGGCTCTCCACGACCCGGTTCACATGCGAATATCCAGCGAAGACTTAAAGGCGAGGATACCCTACCATGAAACCTCCTCCAGCAATGTAATCCTCATAGACGCCTCCTACTCGATGAGGGGTGAAAAGTTCAGGGGAGGAATAATGGCAGCCCTAGCCTTCCGCGAGCTCCTTGAAAGCGAGTACAAGCAGGATCAGCTTCATGTGGTAGCCTACAACCAGAAGCCCAAGCTCTTATCCCGCGGAGAGATAGTGAAGCTTAAACCCTACGGCTACACGGACATAGGGCAGGCTGTAGACTTCGCCGTGGGACTGCTGTCCAAGGGTGAGGGAAACAAAAACATCTTTCTGATAACCGACGGCGAGCCCACGGCAACCAGCAAGCGGGGTCAAACCCCTGAGGAAAGCGCCCTCAAGGCAGCCTACAAGGCTGGGAAAGCCGACGTGCTTCTCAATATTGTAATGCTGGATAGAAGGCCTGAACTCCGCCTAATCTGCGAGCACATGGCAAGGCTTAACGGGAGAGCCAGCATAACCTACGTTGACAACCCCTTAAACCTGAAAGAGTTCATGATAAAGTTCTTCTTCGACAGGAGGCAGAGCTTAAGCGTTCACAGGGCTGGCTGAAGGCTACTCGACAAGCCTCACCGTTATCTCCCTGTTACGGGTTAAGGCTTCAGTCAGCTTCCTGCCGGGAGGGCTTCGGCCTGAAACCCTCACCTTCGCCTTCCTTCCAACCGAAGCTACAAGCACGATTTCACCGTCAACTAGGACGGCTATTTTCCTCCCAGCTATTTCCCGGCTGAAGTAGAAGTCTATGCCACGCCTGGTTTCCTGAAGCTCGTATTCAACTGCTGGGCCTGCCGGCTCCTCAAAGGGTTTAACGTCAAGCTTTATTCCAAGCTTCTTTTCAAGCCTTCCAATAGTAGAGCCTTTCCTACCTATAAGGTGAGGTATAGAGGCTTTGTCAACCCTTATGGTTGCTCTCCCCGCAGATGAGACTTCAACCTGGGCTTCAGGACTTATCTTCCTCACTTCCTCCAAGATACGTTGGGCTGCAAGCCTTCCAGCTGGAGTTTCCTTCGGCTTCTCCGGTGAAACAGGAATTACCACGTTTTCCTCTCCGAAAGTGTAAATTTCATAGTCAAGCTGGCCTTCCTCAAAGTCTTTAACTTCTATTACAGGCCTGGCCAGGGCTTCATCCGTCATGCCTGTTGGAACCTTCACGGTTAAGGTTAGCTCGTAAACCTTTTCTATGACACCGTAGCGGATGAAAATTAAAGTGTCAACCACGTGGGGTATCATCCCCAGCTCAACCCTTCCGATGAAACGTTGAATGGCGTCGATGGGGCTGCTGGCATGGATAACACCTATCATTCCAACTCCAGCCAGCCTCATATCCGTGAAAACGGTGAAGTCCTGCGTTTTCCTAACCTCGTCGAAAACCGTGTAGTCCGGCCTTACGAGAAGCAGGATGTCTGCGGACTTCTCGAA
Organism: Candidatus Hecatellales archaeon B24; assembly: GCA_001593855.1. Taxonomy (GTDB): domain Archaea; phylum Thermoproteota; class Bathyarchaeia; order Hecatellales; family Hecatellaceae; genus B25. Next base: position 11,733 of record LUCC01000007.1, read on the forward strand.
GCTTCCCTCCAAAGGCCCGTACTGCGTGATTTCAGCGTCCACTTGAAGGTCTCTCGGAGACTCAAGGGTTTTAACGATTTTACCCTGAGCCATGTAGAACTCGGCCAGCGAAGAGGCGAAGGTTGTCTTCCCCGAGCCTGGAGGGCCTGCTATCAGGATTCCTTCAGCCCTGTGTTTAAGCCGGTCCATAAGCTTGTCTGAAAGCTTATAGTCTTCAAGCCTAAGCTTCACTATAGGCCTTACGGCTGTAAGCTCTACGCCGTCGGAGAAGGGAGGCCTCGCAACGGCAACCCTTAAGTCTCCTATCTGGGCTACGAAGGCGCTTCCACGGTCAATTTCCACGAAGCCCTTACCTTTAACCTTCGCCAGCTCGTAGACTTCGCGGATGTAGGCTTCAACCTGCTCGGCCGTAAGAGGCTTACCTTTAAGCTTTACAAGCTTGAACTCGCCTGGTTTACCTCTTTTCGCTATGGGTGGGGCGCCCTCCTTAAGGTGGATGCTCATGGTGTCAGGGGTGAAAAGGTTTTCAAGCCTAAGCTTGGCCACTTTCTCCTCAGGCTGGAAGAAGAGGACTTTCAAGCCTCTTGCTTCAGCTGTTAAAGCCTGAACGTAGTCGGCGGTGGCAAGCTCAGCTTTCTCCTTTAAGGCTACGTCCATGATGATGCTGTCTATCCGTCCGCTGGACGCCAGCCTGATGTCGTCTAGGCTTGGCTTTTCACCTGAAAACTTCACTTTTACGCCTTTGGCCTGGCAGGCTTCCCTAAGTCTTCCCAGCTCTTTCAGGCCTATGAAGCCTGAATGCCGCCCCTTAGACGCTTGAGCTTGAAGCTCGTCCAGAACAGCAATAGGTATAACGATTTCGCTGGTTTTCAGCTTGCCTTTCTCAACGGCTTCAGCCAGTCTTCCGCTTATAATTACGGAGGTGTCAGGAACGATTCTCCTAGCCAACTTTCCTTCCCACATGCCTCAGCGAGGCTTCCACGTTTAAATTATCGCAGCCCTTAAATACTTATGTTTCAGCCTTGGAGGTCTGCGTCTACGAGCATGTTTCAGGCGGAGGATACGCCGGCCAAAAGCTTCCAAGCTGGGGGCTGGCTGAAGGCTACTCCATGCTTACAACGCTCCTAGAAGACTTCAAAAGCTTAGGCTGCAAGGTTTCAACTCTCCTAGACCGTAGGGTGAAGGCTGAAGGGCTGAAAGCTGACGTAGTTAAAAAAGTGGGCTCCAGCCTTGAAGTTAAAGGAACACTGGAAGACCTAGCCTCCAAAGCCGACGTAACCATGATAGTGGCCCCAGAGCATGGTGGCGCCCTCCCCAGGCTTGTGAGGTTAGCTGAAAAGCATAGTCCAGCCGTCCTAAACTGCCCGTCAACCTTCTTTAAGAAGTTCCCCGGGAAAGCAGAAATCCTAGAAGCGTTGAAGACTGGAAGCGTGAGAACTCCTGAAACCTTGGTGTTGGAGTCCCCTGAGTCTTCAGCTTCCCTTGAAGGCTGGAGGTGGTTTCCCGCCGTTGTTAAGCCTTCGCTTGGTGCTGGCTGTTTAGGGTTAAGCCTAGCCTTGAACAGAAGCCAGCTTGAGGAGGCTGTTAAACACGCTTGGAAGGCTTCTCCATCAAAAATACTTGTTCAAAAATTCGTGGAGGGAATGCACGGCAGCCTGCTTCTCCTAGCCAACGGCTCCAAGGCTAAGGTTTTAAGTTTAAACCTTCAAATCTTAGATTTCACGCAGGAGACTGGAGAAGTGAAGTATCTTGGAGGTTTAACCCCTCTACGCCTTAAGGAGTCCGCTGCTGTAGTTTCTGAAGGCTTAAAGGCGGCTGAAACTTTAATTTCAAGCCTCCAGGGTTTCATAGGAATAGACTTCGTGCTGGCTGAAGGCGAACCGTGGATTCTAGAGGTCAACCCCCGAACTACAACGTCCTACTTGGGGCTAAGGAAAACCTTGAAGGATAACCCAGCTAAAATGCTTCTCGAAGCCTGCCTCAAAGGCAGACTTCCCAAGGAAATCAGAACCGAAGGCTTCGCAGTTTACATGAGAGCTGAGCCTCCAAGGCTGACGGAAGCCTTCGAATACTATTCTCCCACAGGAGCGGAAGGCATGGCGGTCCTGTGGAGTGAAAGCCTTGAAACCCTGCTTTCAAACGTTGAAAAGCTGAACTTTAAGTTCAACTTTAAAAGTTTGATGGTTGATGAAGCCTTTGAACCTGAAACGGTTTGAAGAGGAGCTAAAGCGGAAAGGAGTAAGATACAGGCTTATAAAGCTGAGGACGCGGACTGTAAGTAGCCGCGACGTAGCCCGACATGCTGAAGGCGAAGTGAAAGAGGACGAGGTCTGCAAGACGGTTATTCTGAAAGGTGACAGGGGAAACCTCTACGCCGTGCTTACCCTTGGATACAGGAAGGTTAACCTGAACCTTGTTGGAAGGCTTGTAGGCCAAAAGGTTAGGCTGGCCTCTCTAGAGGAGCTTGAAGATGAAGGGCTGAAGCCTGGAGCTGTCTGCCCTCTAACCGTGAACGCCCAGCTCATAGTCGACGAGGAAGTGTTCTCCAAGGAGAAGGTTAACTTCAGCTCCGGCAGCGAGTATCACGGAGTTGAAATCAAGCCTCAAGACCTCTATAAGCTGGTAGACTTCGTTAGAGCCCGGGTTTCCATACCTCTAGAGGCGGAAAGATAACCTTTTTTCTAAGCGAAGAAAATTGTGTAGGAGGCTTCAACCTTGCTTTTCCTCGGCTTGGATGTGGGCGGTGCGAATATTAAAGCAGCCCTCCTAAAGGTTGAAGGGCGTAAGCCTGTTAGGCTTGAAGCTGCCTCTCAATATTTTCCTTTATGGAAGGCTGGAAGGGAGAAGCTTCCTAAAGCCTTACGCACGGTCTGGCTTGAAGTTAAACCGAGGGAGGAAATCGCAGCCCTAGCCCTAACCATGACGGCTGAAACTTCAGACATTTACCAGTATAAGCGTGAAGGCGTCGTCCATGTGCTCGAATGCGTGGAGAAGGTTTGGCGTGGTGTCCCGCTGGAAGTGGTTGAAGCTGGTGGAAGGCTTATAGCCGCGGAAGAGGCTGAGTGTAATCCTTTAAGGGCTGCCTCAGCCAACTGGGCTGCCTCAGGATGGCTTGTTTCAAGGCTTCTGGAGGAAGCCCTCCTAGTAGACATCGGAAGCACCACCACAACCATTGTTCCCATAAGCGGGGGGAAGATTAAAGCTAAAGGTGAAACAGACCTGGAAAAGCTTTCCCTAGGCGAACTCGTCTACACCGGAGCTTTAAGGACCAGCGTGGCTTCCATCGTGGAAAAGCTGAAGGTGAAAGGCAGGCCTACCAGGGTTTCCAGCGAATACTTCGCCTCCACCGCCGACGTATACCTCGTTTTAGGTGAAATATCTGAAGGCGACTACACAGTTGAAACAGCTGACGGAAGAGGTAAAACAAGGCTGGAAGCGTTGGCCCGCCTAGCCCGAACCGTGTGTGCAGACCTGGAAATGCTGGGTGAAAAAGAGGTTTCAAGCATAGCCTACCAGGTTGCCATGAGGCAGGTAAGCCTGATGGCTGAAGCCTTAAACCAGGTTTTCAGGTCCCACTGGAAGCAAGGCTGGAAACGTAGGCTTCCCGTGGTGGTGGCTGGAGTTAAGGAAGGCTTTCTCGCTGAGAAGGCTGCCCGTAAAGCCGGCTTCCACAATATAATAAGCATAGACAAGTTGCTGGGCTTCAAAATATCAAGAATCCTCCCAGCCGCCGCATCCGCTTTCATGGCCGCTGACAGGGCTGTTGGAGGCTTAAACCTTGAAGGTTGAAGCCGTAGTCAAGGTTGGAGGAAGCCTTTCAGCCTACCCGTCAAAGCTTAAACGTTTATGCCGGCTTCTAAGCAGAGTCTCGAAAAAACATAGCCTAGTTATCACGCCTGGAGGAGGCCTCCCAGCTGATGTTGTCAGAAAGCTTGACAGGGTCTTCAAGCTCAGCTTGGAGGCCTCCCACTGGATGGCCGTTCTAGCTGTTGACCAGTATGGGTTGATGCTGGCAGACCTGATTCAGGAGGCTGAAGCCACCAGCAGCCTTAAGGAGGCCTCAGCCCTCGCAGCCTCAAGGAAGCCGGTGGTTTTCCTGCCTTACAGGCTTCTAAGGAGGGAAAACCCTTTCAAGCCTTCCTGGGAGGCTGCCTCAGACGTCATAGCCGCCTACCTGGCATGGAGGCTTAAAGCTGAAAGCCTGATTCTCCTGAAGGATGTGGACGGAGTCTACAGGCCTCCATACCGCGGACGTGGAAGTCCTTTGAGAAAAGTCTCCGTGGAAACGCTTAAAGCCTGGAAGGATGAAACCTGCCTTGACCCTGCACTTCCAAGCCTGCTCGCCAGCTACAG
>LUCC01000007.1:16150-19913 GCA_001593855.1 Candidatus Hecatellales archaeon B24
CTGATAGAGGTTTAAAGTTCACCGTGGACTAGGCTTGCTGCCTTGGCTACCAGGCCTCGGCTGATTCTTCCTTCCGCTGAGAGAACTCCCCTCCTCAGCCCTACCACATCGGCGCCCAGCCTAACGCATTCAGCCAAAGTCTTCAGGCTTAAGCCTCCTGCCAGGGCTGCGAAGAGTCCCAGGCCTTGGGCTTCCGCTACAACCTTTCTAAGGTTCCCGCTGGTGAGGTAGCTGAAAAGGTTTCGGCTTGAATTTTTGCTTTTCACGTCTATGAGGATTCCGTCGGCTTCACCCTTATAGGCTGCTTTAGGAAGTAGCAGCGGGCTGAGGCTTCCATACTCAGCATGGTCAGCGTAGCCGCAGGCTACGATTTTAGCCTTCAAGTTTAAGGCCTCCATGGACGTTTTAACGGCTTTAACCATTCGGGCAGCCTCCTCAAGCCTTCTGGCGCCTAGAAGCCCCACCTTAACATAATTGGCGCCCAGAACAGCTGCTCCAACAGCGGCCAGCGAGGCTGTTCCTGGAATGTAGGGGAGGTCTCCAAGGGTTACGCTGAACTCTAAAGGCTTGGGGAGGCTTTCCTTAACCTGCTTGACTATCCAAGGCTTCTGGGCTCCTAGAGCTCCCTCCGCCGGGTTTTTCACGTCCACTATGTCTGCTCCGCCTTTAACGGCTTCCAAGGCTTCAGCCCTGTCAACCACGCTTACCATGAGCCTAGCCATAACCCGAAACCTTCAAGCCTTATCTAACACCATTGTCAAATGGAAATTAAAGGTTTACCCGGAAAAGAGAGACGAGGCATCAAGCTTGGAAAAATACGACCTAGCCGTGGTGGGGGCAGGCCCAGCAGGCTCCATGGCAGCCTACCGAGCTGCAAAACTGGGCTTGAAAGTGCTCATCCTCGAAGAGCACGGGCAGGCTGGAAGCCCACCTCACTGCGCTGGAAAACTCAGCGTTAAAGCCTTCCAAGAGTTCAGTCTACCCAGCCAGTGCATCCTCAACGAGGTTAGAGGCGCCCTCTTCCATTCTCCCGGAAACCTTGAAATCGAGGTTTCAAAGTCGAACCCTGAATCCTACATTATAGACAGGGAGCTTTTCGACAGGAGGCTGGCTGAGGAGGCGGTGAACGCTGGAGCCGAAGCCGTGTTTAAATGCAAGGTTAAACAGGTAGACTTCCGCCCTAGCGGAGGGCTAACAGTTAAAGGTTCAAGCCTTGAAGTTAAGGTTCCGGTTTTAATTATAGCTGAAGGAGGGACTAGAAAGCTTTCTCGAAGCCTAGGCTTCCAAAGGCTTCCAGTCCTGAAGGGAATTCAAGCTGAAATGGAGGATGTAAGCCTTGAAAGGGAAGACTTCGTCGAGGTTTTCTTCGGCTGGAAGTTTTCTCCAGGCTTCTTCGGCTGGCTTATCCCTACGGGAGAAGGAAAGGCAAGAATAGGGCTGTGCCTCCGCGAGGACATGGCTGAGATGTCTCCAAGGGCTTATCTAGAGAAAATGCTGAGAGAGTATCCTCCGCTGAAAGGGAAGGTTGCAAAGGCTCGGATGGAAAGGGTTTACGGCGGCCTCATACCTGTGGAGGGACCTGTAAAGAGGATGTGGCATCCTAAAGGCGTGATGGTTGTAGGAGACGCTGCAGGACATGCTAAGTCCACCACTGGAGGCGGAGTTCTCTTCGGCCTTAAAGCAGGATGGCTGGCTGGGGAAGCAGCGTCACGTCTGGCTGAAACAGGCAGGGTTGAGGAGGCTTTGAGAGGCTACCAGCAGGCCTGCCTTAAGGCTTTCGGAGGGGAGCTTTCCTTCACAAAGAGGGCTAGAAGGTTTCTTAACAGGCTGAGTGACGGCGATTTAGACCAGTTCTTCCGCTTCCTTTCAGCCCATAGAAGCCTTTTGGAGGTGGCTGAAAGGAGAGGGGATACAGCCTACCAGTCAAAGGTTTGGAAGCCCATGCTTAAAGCCTCGGCTAGGCTTGTCCTTGAGAAGCCTTCAACCTTGAAGTTTGCAGGAAAGATGCTGTGGAAAATTCTTCAAAGCATGGTTTAGCCTAAAAATAAGTGTAAGGTTGGAGGCTTTAGCAGCCTCCCGGAGGCTAACATTTTTTCTTTGGGCTTAGAAGGCTCCTGGAAGCATTACCATGACGAATATGGCTACTATCAGCCCGTAGATGGCAACCGCCTCGATGAATACGACGTAGATGAACAGCCTTGTAATGATTTCAGGTCTTTCAGCACCTGCACCGGCTATGGCTGCTGTAGCCGTCCCAAGCCCTAAGCCTGCTCCAAGCCCTGCAAATCCTATGGCTAAACCTGCTCCGAGAGCCAGCAGTCCGAAGTCGATGACCTTCTGGCCTCCTGCCGTGCCAGCCTCCGCTGCTAGAGCGCATCCAACATTTATTACTCCTGCAACCAGTAGGGCGAAAACCAAAGCCCAAAGGAGTGTTCCATGCTTCACCTTTCCACACCCACCGCAACAGCTTTACATTATTGTTCTTTTACTCACACTTCTTTCATTATAAAACTCTTTTCCTTACCTGCTCCAGCGTGAAGGAAAATTTTTATATTGGATATGTGGGCTGGTGGAGAACTAGGTTTGGCTCAACCTTGTCAGCCGGAATTTTCATGGCTTTCGCAGCCAGTATAGCAATTAAATCCTTGACCTCGTAAAACTTAAGGTAAAGGTAGGCCAGCATCTCCCCCAGGTGGAATATGCTGTAGAAGGCTTTCAAGCACTCTGAAGCGTGCACGCGTTTAAGAGCCATCTCGAAGATGAAAAGGTCTTCTTTAACCTCGTACACGCTTAGCAGGGGAGAAATAATCACGCCGTAGTGGCCTCCTGTGAAGGCTTTAACAGCATCCTTCTCCGAGGCTGTGGAGGCAGCGGCCTTAAGCTCTTCGCTGCCAAGCTTATAGTAGGCGGGAATCAGGCTTTCCACAATCCTTTCAGGGGTGAAGCCCATCTTCTTCATTCTGAGGACAGTCATAAGGTTAATGATGTCAAGCTGGGTTCCAAGCAGCCTAATACAGGTTTTATCCAAGCCTTTAAGCGCTAGGGCTGCCTCCAGAAGCCTTCCATAGCCATACCTGGTTATCAAAGCCTCAACCTTAATGCTTTTAACGGCTGCCTCTTCAGGGCCTTCAAGGATTTCACCTGCCTCCGCCACGAGTTTTCTGTCTTTTAAGAGTTCAACAGCCCGCTTGAGGTTTCCAGCCTCCACCAGGCTGCGGCACAGCTCGTAGTCCATTTTGCCGTAGGGGAATATGTAGGTGGAGGCTTCCCGCCAAGGTATCTCCATCAGAATAGACTTTATGACTTCCATCAGAGCTTTTAATTCTAAGTGCCTTCCGAACTCCTCGAAAAAGGTTTTAGCCGCTCTTGCCTTAAGGTTTCTGGTGATGAAAGCTACGTCGTCCTGGTAGTACTGGAATAGGGCTCTTTCAACCTTTGAAAGGTCGAACTCCTCTAGGACAAGCTGGGAAATATACGGCTTATACCTAGTATCTTCAAGTCTTCTAAGGGCTGTGGAAGGGCTTTCAGCCGCAAGCATAGCGTCGTAGTCTCCTTTAACCAGGAGGAAAGATTTTTTACCTCTAACCATAGGCGTCAAACAGGTGTATCCTGCCACGTTTCCCAACATTTCCCTTTTCACCTTTTAACCTTGGCGAAGCGGAGCATACGGTCGTAAAGCCTTAAAAAGATAAGGGTTCCCGCCGTGAAGCCTACCAGGGTTGAAAAGGCGAGAACCCCGAACTTCATCAGCAGGCTGAACCCG
>LUCC01000069.1:0-3083 GCA_001593855.1 Candidatus Hecatellales archaeon B24
CGCCCCTTTTAGTTTTGTTCCTTCCGGATTTCGTCTAGGATTTCTTGGGCGCGGTCGAGGCGTATCTTTCTTTCTTCAACCATTCTCTGGGCTACTAGGTCTATGAGTTCGCCTTGGGCTCCGGCCATAATGGCTAGGTTTCGAGCGTGGAGTTCCATGTGGCCGCGTTGAATTCCCTCCGTTGCCAGAGCTCGCAGGGCTGCGAAGTTTTGAGCTAGCCCCACTGCTGCCATTACTTCCGCCAGTTCCCTAGCCGTTTTCACGCCCAGGATTTTCCTGCATATTCGGGCTATGGGGTGGCTGGCTGTAGCTCCTCCAACCGTGCCTACGGCTAGGGGCAGCTCTATGCTTCCCACTAGGTTGCCTTCCCCGTCTTTTTCCCATCGTGTTAGGGGCTGGTATTGGCCTTTCCTCGCAGCGTAAGCGTGTGCTCCAGCCTCCAGCGCCCTAGTATCGTTTCCAGTGGCTAGGGCCACAGCCACTATACCGTTCATTATGCCTTTGTTGTGGGTTGCAGCCCTGTAGGGGTCGGAGACGGCGAAGGCGTAGGCGTCCAGCACTCCTTCAATCACGTCTTCGCCTACAGCTTCCTTACCCATCACCACCCTGGCCTTCGCCAGCCTTCTGTCGGCCAGATTTGAAATTATCCTAAGCCTAACCCTGCCTTCAACCAGCCTTTCTATTAGGGGTGCCACAGCCTCAGCCATACTGTTCACGGCGTTTGCTCCCATGGCGTCACGGCAGTCCACGTAGAGCTCAACCACCAGCATAGAACCTCTAAAGCTTGGCAGAACCTTAACGTTGAGGCTTCGCGCTCCTCCCCCAAGCTTCACGAGCATGGGGTCCACACTGTTAGCCAGGTCGAGAATGGCCTCCTTTTCAGCCATGACGTTTCTGCCGGCTTTCAAAGGTTCCTTCACCCCTACCACCTGGATTTGCCCTATCATTATGGGGTCTGAGGTTTCCGCCTGGAAGCCTCCTCTGGCGGCTGCGAGCTTCGCTGCATGGCTGGCTGCAGCTACAACGGAGGGCTCCTCCAAGGCCATGGGAACCATGTAGGGTTTGCCGTTCACCAGAAAGTTTACTGCGATGCCCAGCGGCAGGGGCATGAAGCCTACCACGTTCTCAATCATTCTTTCAGCTAGTTGAAGCGGCAGGCTTCCTTCAGCTTTAAGCAGGGCCAGCTCATCCCCGGTTAAGCCTGCAAATTCCCCTACTATTTTAAGCCTTTCCTCCAAGGGTAGCTTATAGAATCCTGAAATCAGAGAGGTTTTCTTCAAGCTTCCATCCTCCAGCCGCAGCCTCTTAACAATTTCCGCCTCGATGTTTAAATTTTTAGCGGAAACGCCGGAGTATAGTTTAAAAAGTTAGAGTGAATAAGCTATCTTTGTGGGGTTGACTATGCATAGGAGATTTAAGGGGCCTGTCGAAGTTTTCAGCGCCATCTCATCTCCTGTGAGGCTTCAAGTTTTAAGGCTTCTGTCGGCTAGAGGCCCTTTAACCTACAGCGAAATCATGGAGCAGCTTAACCTTAAACCCAGCAGGGACGCGGGGAAATTCGTGTACCACCTTAAAAACCTGGTTGCAGCCGACCTTATATCGCTTGATAAGGAGTCCAGACGCTACCGGATAACAAACCTCGGCAACATGGTTAACAGCTTCTTCCAGGAGCTAGCCGAATACTCAATTAAGAAGAGCGGTAAAATGCTTGTCAGAACTTCCAGGTACAGCATTGAAGAGTTTGACAGAAGCAGGATAACCTTCAGCCTCATAGAAGAAGCCGGTGTCCCCCCAGAGGTTGCTGACAAGGTTTCCGCTGAGGCTGAGGAGCGGCTTCTGAAGCTTCCCATCCGCTACCTTACCGCCCCCCTGATAAGGGAAATCGTAAACGCTATCCTCATAGAGCAGGGGCTGGAAGACTACCGTCACAAGCTTACCAGGCTTGGAATGCCTGTTCACGACGTAAGCCGAACCATTAAGCAGGCTTCCGAGAGAAGTCTAACCGCTCTCCAGGTTCATAAGGCTGCCGGAAGCCAGGTTCTAACAGAATACACTCTATTAAACGTTCTGCCCAGAAGGGTTGCCGACGCCCATCTTTCAGGCTTAATCCACCTTTCAAACCTTGAAGACTGGGTTTTAAGGCCTCACAGCGTCCACCATGACCTAAGAGGCTTCCTTTCAGGCGTTTTCAAGCCTTTAAGCTCTCTGGCTCCTGAAGCTCCTCCCCCTGAAACCTTCGGTAAAGCTTTAACCTTAACAGTAAGCTTGCTTGAAGCTTTCTCCCGGGAAGCCTCAGGAGGTCAAACCCTTGAATACTTCAACGTTTTCCTCGCCCCGCTGGTTAGGGGGCTGTCCTCCGACAGGATTTTAAGCCTGCTCGAGGTTTTCCTCCAAGCCTTAGGCTTTGCCCTAAACGGCACACCTGTTTTCCTCGGCTTAGAATTAACGGTTCCCGAGCATTTGAGAGATGTTCCTGTGGCTGGGGGACGAGAGGCTTACGGGGACTTTGAAGAGGAGGCTGTCCGGCTTCTAAGCCTCCTCCTCGACTGCTTCTCCAGCCTCTCAGAAGGGAAACCCCCGCTGAACATTCAGCCAGCCTTAAGGCTTAGACCTGAAAAGCTTTCGGCGAAGGCTGGGCAGGTGCTGGAGAAGGCTCATGTTTTGGCTTCCAAGAAGGGCGTTTCCTTCTTTGCCAACCTTTCAGCTGGAGAAGTTTCCTACAGGGATGAGGGCTGCCTCTGCTCGGACTGGTCTGGAGACTGGGAGGTCGACCTTGTAAGATGCGGCTGCCTCGGCATGGCCACGTTAAACCTTCCTAGGGCTGCCTATGAGGCTAGGGGGAACAAGGATAGACTTATGGAGCTTTTGGCTTCAAGTTTAAGGCTGGCTGTTGAAGCCTTCAGCGTTAAGGCTGAGGGGCTGAAGCGTAGGCTTGACGAGGGCGCCCTGCCAAATCTTTCGCAGGTTAAGAATGGAGAATCCTACTTCAGGCTTGAAAGCTCAGCCTGCACCCTATGTCTCCTAGGCTTAAACGAGGCTGTTAAGGCGCATTTGGGCTACTGGCTTGAAGAGGAGCTTATGCC
>LUCC01000069.1:3128-6114 GCA_001593855.1 Candidatus Hecatellales archaeon B24
GAGGGTAGGAGGCTTGGGGTTAGGGTGAACCTCAGCCATCTGGCTGAAGACGAGGCTTCGCAGAGGCTGGCCCTCATGGACGTGGAAAAGTACGGCTGGTCGAAGGTTGTGGTTCAAGGGGGAAGGGAAGACCCCTACTACAGCTATGTTCCGCTGGTTTCTCCAACCTCCGATTTGAAGGTTAAACTTGAGGTTGAAGGCAGACTTCAGCCCCTATTCAACGGCGGGCATATCACGCTTATACCTGTAAATGGAAGGTCTGGGAGGGCTCTTCTAAGGCAGACCCGAAGCCTCAGCAGCGAGTTTAAACTCAGGTTTTTCGCCTACGACCAGCCTTTAACCTACTGTTCCTCCTGCGGTAAAACCTTCCCCGGGCTTAAAGCCAAATGTCCCCGGTGTGGAAGCATCAAGGTTGAAGCCTACGCCCGCCAGTCAGCTAGATATCTCCCGGTGAAATGGTGGTCTCACCAAGGAAAGCTTAAAGCCTTGAAGGAAGGCTAAACAGCTTTTTCCTCCACCACCCGTCCATCCAAGATTTTAACGATTTTTGTTGCAGCTTCGGCCACGGTTGGGTCGTGGGTTACCAGGATGAAGGTCTGCCTGTTCCGCTGGTTTAACTCCTTCATAAGCCTTATTATTTCAGTCGAGGTCTGGCTGTCAAGGTTTCCTGTGGGCTCGTCAGCCAGCACTAGGGCAGGCTTGTTTATGAGGGCTCTGGCGATGGAAACCCTCTGCATTTCCCCTCCTGAAAGCTTTGCCGCTGAATGACTGGTTTTATCCGCCAGCCCCACCGCCCTAAGCAGGCTTAACGCTTCCCTTTCCGCTTCCTCGAAGCTTACTCCGCAGATTAAAGCTGGAAGCATAACGTTCTCCAAAACGGTAAGCTCGTTTATGAGGTTGAAAAACTGGAAGATGAAGCCCACCCTCCTATTTCTGAACCTGTCCTTTTCAGCTTCAGACAGGCGGGTGACGTCCACTCCATCTATGATTATCCTTCCCCTAGTCGGAGTGTCTATGGTTCCTATAAGGTTTAGCAGGGTTGACTTACCTGAGCCTGAGGGGCCCATGACAACGCAGAATTCTCCTTCAGAAACCTGAAAGCTTACACCCCTTAAGGCTTCCACTCTGAAGCCTTCTCCCCGGTAGACCTTCCACACTTTCTCCACTGAAAGCTTGGTTTTTACTTTAGAAATATCTCATCGCCTCCGCCGGCTCGTAGGTGGAAGCCTTCCAGGCAGGGTATATGGAAGCCAGAACGCTTATTACGAAGCCTACAACCATGGGGAATAACAGGTTTAAAGGGTTAAATCTAACCTCTAAGACCAAGTTTCCGAAGAAGGCCACGGGATAGTTTTCCAGCCACAGAGCTACTAGGCTGCTTACCAGGCCTCCAATAGCCGCCCCTATCAAGCCTATGAGTATCCCGTCGAAGATGAACAGGAGGATTACGCCTTTCCTTGAGACCCCAAGGGCGCGGAGGACGCCTATGTCCCTGGTTTTCCCGCTCACCATCATGGTTAGCACGGTTATCACCGCCAGAGCGGAGGCAATCATGCCCGCGTAGCCTACAAGGTTGATGAAGGAAACTCCCTCGATGATGGCGTTCAGCCAGTTTTTAGCAGCCTCCCTCGGAGTTTTAACCTGGTAGTCAGGATACTGCATTTTAATCCAGGCTGCCACCTCATCGGCTTTCTCAGGCTGGCTGAGCTTTACAACCAGCGAGGTGGAGTAGCGCTGCTCCCAGCCTAAAAGCTCCCTTAACTGGTCTATGTGAACTATTAGGATGTGGTTTAAGCCTCCTGCAGCCGAGGAAACCACTATGCCGGAAACCGTAACGTACCTTGACACTTCCTCCCCTGTAACCCTCCTGATTTTAACCTTCAAAAGCCCTTTAGCCCCCTCAAGTCCAAGGTCTTCTGCTAGGTCTCTACCCACTAGCACGGTGCCCTTGAGAAGCTGAGGCTTCCCAGCTGCCACCGAATTGAAAATTCGGGAAGCTTTAGGCTCTAGGAAGGGGTCAACCCCCACCACTGTAACGTTATAAACCGTGTGAGTTCTGTTAGGTGTTTGATGGCTTACCTCGGCGGCTAGGGTTAGAATTCTTGGGGCAGCTGCCTCCACGAGGGGATGCCTTGTAACCGAGGCTACAAGCTGGTAGTCAGGCTTGTCTATTACGCCTTCCTTCTCGTTCAAGATTTCTAGGTTGCCATACTGGAAGGTGGCTAGGTCTCTTTCAACCCCGCTTATCACACCTCCTAGAACTACGCCGTTGAAGCTTATCAGGAAGATGGTGGCAGCCACGGCCATTGAAGCAGTTAAGGCACTGGTCTTACGCTTAAAAAGAATTCGCCTGGCAATCAGGAAGAGATAGCGTACTCCCAAGCCTATCCAGCCCTATCCTTAAGCCATCCTCCTAGTGAAGCCTCTCCATGGGGAATCTACCCAAGAAACCTCCAAAAACCTTTCCTTTCATCTAGGCCCTCAAAAAGCAATCCATCAGCCTTCAGTGCGGAGAGCTCAAATTTACTCTAAAATTTTAAATTTTTATGTCAAAAAATTTAAATAATGTAGAGCTAAGAAAATCTTTCGTCTTCGATGGGGGCTGGGGTGCCAAGCCTCCGAAAGCCTTGGAAAGGGGCTTATCAACATGAGTACTTTACGCAGTCTTAATGCTCCTCTAGAACTCACTCCCAACGCTTTAAAGGTCTTAGAGAAACGCTACCTTAAACGCAACCCTGACGGTAAAATAGTTGAAACCCCGAAGGAAATGTTTATCAGAGTTGCTAAGGCGCTGGCTGAAGCTGACAGGCTTTACGGTAAAACCGAAAGCGAGGTTGAGGAAACTTTCCACGAGTTCTACACGATAATGGCAAACTTGGAATTCATACCTAATTCTCCTACGCTTATGAATGCTGGGACCGAGATGGGGCAGCTTTCAGCCTGCTTCGTCCTACCCGTAGAAGACTCCATAGAAGGAATCTTCAAC
>LUCC01000008.1 GCA_001593855.1 Candidatus Hecatellales archaeon B24
TCGATGTGAGGCAGGGAAAAGGAAACGTCATAGTTAACCACGCGATGATAAGTAAGAGACATTATAATGCCGCCCTTAAAATCATCAGGAAGGTGGCTTCAGCGGGATACACCGTCAGCCCTCTCGTTCGCGTATTCGAGGAGGGGGAGGGCTTTGAAGGCCGTAGGGTTCCTAAAGGGAAGGTTATGATTGCCACCCTCTGCAGCATAACTTTAGACGCCATCCTCCACCACGCAGGCATACCAATCTCACCCATGTTCGGCGGAATGGTTCAGGTCTTAGAAAGAAAACCCTTGAGGTTCACCGATTTAATTTCCTATTCAGGTTCAACCCTTGACCCCCTAGAAATCTTCTCAGCCAAGGGTTTAAGCTCCGTTTTAAAAGCTGTGGAAACAGGAAACGGTTATGTTCTGGCTAACTTCCGGGAGATTCCCATGGACGCCATGGTTAAGGCTAAGGAGGAGCTTAAAAAAGCTGAAAAATTCAGTATAAACGGTGTTCTCAGAATAGGAGAGCCTAACACGCCGGTTCTAGGAGTGCCTGTAAGAATTAACCATGTAGGAATAGCGGTGCTCGGCGGGACGAACATGCTGACTGCTCTAAGCGAAGTAGGAATTCCTGTGGAAATTAAAGCCATAGAAGGTTTCATGGATATTAAAGAAATGGTAGACATTAACGAGCTTTCTCTTAAAAGCTAATTTTTTAAGCTCTCAAGAGAAGTGAAAAGGTTTTCACCCAGCAGTTTGCATTATCTCAAACGTAAATGACATTATTTAACTCCCGTTTTTGGAGCAGGTTAGGCGATTATTTCCTAATCGAATGAAAGCGAAAATTAGAAAAGAATTAATTTAAAAGCCAAAGGCAACCCCTAAACGCCGCAATCTCCTTGGCCTGCTTCTTTTCACTCGTTCAGTTTCACGCTGCCTGTTCCCTCTATGATAACGTTTTTAACTCCTGCATTTTTAAGCAGCCAGCGGCATACGGGGCACAGCCGTGGCGGATAGTTCAAGCCAGCTACATAGACGACGCAGCCTTGAATGCTCACGCCATGCCGTGCAGCCATGGCTACAATGTTTTCTTCAGCGTGAACAGCTGGGCATGGTTCCCCGCTTTCAATAAATCTAACTCCTGAAGGCAGTCCCTCCCTCCTGCATTTTTCGCAGTGAGGTTCACCGACGGCAGGCCCGTTGTATCCTGCTGCCAGTATACGCTTGCTTTCAGGGTTTACGGCTACGGCTCCAACCTTGTTTTTGAGGCAGGGTGAACGTCTTGCAACAGCCTTAGCGATGCCGAAAAAGTATTCGTTCCACTCTGGGCGTTTAGCCAACTTTCTTCACCGCTTTACATGTTAAAAACAGTTTCAGCTTTTAACACTTAAAGTTTAGGTTGGAGAACGTTAGATTCTGGTTTTCTCGTACATTTTCTCTAGGGTCCATCTTACCGCGTTCCTTAGGGTTGCTGCCCGGCGTTCCTCCCGGTAGTTTCTTATTATTATTTCGCGGATGGTGTCGCCGTCTTGGACTACACGATAGGTTAGGATTTGGTCTGGTAGAAGCTGGCCGGCTGAGGCTGCCTCTCTATCTTTAGCTGCCATCCCGCTTAAAACCTTGGCTACCAAGAACTGCTGGAAGGGTGGAGTGTTAACGTTGAAGGTCAAGCCTTCCGAGGGCACAACTCTGACTTCATCCTCGGTTACATGCATGGTTGCCAGCAGAGTTCCGTCGGAAGCCTTCAGAGGTATGGTTTGTCTTGGAGGCTGAGGGGTTATCGGAGCTGCTGGGGCCTCAGCGGGCTTAGCAGCCTCCCTCGGCTTAACTAGGACGGCTGGTTTAAAGCTTTTACGGGCTAGCTCTCCATCTATTATATTTAAAAGCTTTTGAAGGCTTTCAGCTTCAGCTTTAAGCTTTTCCAGGCGTTTCTCAAGCTTCTTTCTAAGCTTTAAAAGGTCTTCAACCTCTTCTTTTTTCTCAGCTGTCAAGGCTTACGTCAAACTCCTTAAGCGTTCTTTTCAGCTCGGCTAGGAGCCAGCCTTTAATCTCTTCCAGTTTCTCCCTGGTTGAGGCTTCAAACCTCAGGACCAGGGCTGGCTCGGTGTTGGAGGCTCTGACAAGCCCCCATCCCCCCTCAGTTTCAACCCTAACCCCGTCGATGGTGACAAGCTTCAAGCCTTGGGCTGCAAGCTTACCCTTCAAGGCTTCAACCACCTTAAACTTAACCTCGTCAGGGCATTTAACCCTGATTTCAGGAGATGAAGCATGCTTCGGAAGCCTGTCCACGAGCTCCGAGAATTTTTCTTCCGCCTTCGAAACGATTTCAACCATTCTTACAGCCGCGTAAACAGCGTCGTCGTAGCCGTAGTATTCTCTGCCAAAGTAGAAGTGGCCGCTGAGCTCTCCTGCTAGGGGGGCATTTTCCTCCAGTAAAGCCTCGTGGACGTAGGAGTGGCCAACCCTAACCATCAAAGGTTTCCCTCCTAACGCTTCAACCTCCCCCACAACCGTCCTTGAAGAGAGCACGTTGAAAATTATCTTCGAACCGGGATAGCGGCCTAACACTTCCCGGGCGTACAGGATGAAGGCTTGGTCGTTTTGAACCGTGCGCCCCCTATCGTCAACGAATCCAACCCTGTCGCCGTCGCCGTCGAAGGCTATTCCAAGGTCTGCCTTCCACTCTACCACAGCCCTCTTAAGGTCTTCAAGGGTTTCCTCTAGGAGCGGGTTTGGTATGTGGTTTGGAAATCTGCCGTCAGGCTTATCGTAGAGCATCTTAACTTGGCAGCCTAGTTTCTCAAGTATCTCCCCTGCGAAACCGCAGGAGCCGTTTCCAACGTCTAAAACAACCTTTAATGGTTTCTCGAGTTTTCTCCCCTTCAGCACGGTTTCCTTGTAGTCTGGGAGAGCGTTAAACTTTCTGGCGCTGGCTGTCTGCTCCCATCCTTGAAGCCTAAATCTGCCTTCAGCAACCCTACGTTCAACTTCGCCTACCCCTGTCTCGTAGGAGTAGGATACCCCCTTCCTGCAGAGTTTAAAACCGTTATACTGGGGGGGATTATGGGAGGCCGTAACCATAACTCCTCCTCTGGCTCCATAGTGGATGGAGGCGAAGTACACGATGGGGGTTGCAGTAAGGCCTAAGTCGGCTACGGGGCAGCCAACGGCCGTAAGGCCAGCGGTTAAGGCAGCCTGAAGAACAGGCCCTGTAAGCCTTACATCTCTTCCAACAGCAACCTCCAGGCCTGGCTCTAGAAGGCTTCCGAAGGCCATCCCAATTTTTAAGGCTAACTCAGGCGTTAAGTCTTCACCGTAAACTCCCCTGATGTCGTAGGCTCTGAAGATTTTTTTCAATTCAGCTTTCCCTCCAAATAGGCTAAAGAAGCCTTAAGATTTAAGGGCTTAACCGGGAGAGCTGGTCTGCCTTTTAATGTAGTCTAAAACCTCCCTGTATTTTGCTTCCTCCAGCAGGTTTTCAGCTTTGAGAGCTTCCAAGATTTCAGTGACCCTAGTGTAAGGGTGAAGGTTTATTCCCCGCCTTGAAAGGTTTTCCAAGCCTCCTTCCTCCCTGTCTATCAGGACCAGGGCGCCTAAGACCTTTCCTCCAGCCTCCTGGAGGGCTTCCGCAGCCTCTAAAAGCGATTTCCCGGTGGTGATGAGGTCGTCCACTAGGACCACCCGGCTTCCCGGTTTAACCTTTCCCTCCACATCCCTTTTAAGCCCCCAGCCCTTAGCCTCCTTCCTCACGTAGGCCATGGGCTTCCGAAGCCTGTAGGCTAAAGCCGACGCGAAAACCATTCCGGCTGTTGGAACCCCCACCAGCAAGTCAAAGTTCTCTAAGCCAACCTTCCCAGCTAGTTCACCGTAGATTTCGATGCACATGTGGAAGGCTTCAGGGCTGCTGGGCAGAACCCTGAGGTCTAGGTAGTAGGGGCTAAGTCTTCCGCTGGTAAGCCTGAAACTGCCGAACTTTATGGCTTCAGCCTTCGCGAGGGCTAAGGCGAAATCCTTCACCGAAGGGTCAGCCATTTTTCATCTCAGCCCAAGAAAAATAAGGCTGAGCAGGGTTAAAATAGGTTTACTCAGAGGGGAGAAGGCTTTCAAGGATTCCCATTATGCCATCTCGGATGAAGCTCACGGCTATAGCCCCGATTATCAACCCCATTATCCGGGAGATTACGACGGCTCCCTGGTAGCCTAAAAGCCCCCTAAGCTTCGAGCCCAGTCCAAGCAAAATCCAGGCTATGAGCACGTTTAAAACTATGATTGCCAGGGTTGTCACAGGGCCGAAGGGAGGGTTAACGGTGAGCATGACCACGCTTATGCTTCCCGGGCCTGCCAGAAGCGGGGTGGCCATGGGGAAAACAGCGATTTCCTCAGGTTTCCCCTCTCTAAGGTAGCGTTTCTCCCTTCCAAGCACGTATTCAACGGCGAAGATGAGCAGGATTATTCCGCTGACGATTTTGAAGTCGTTAAGGGTTATGCGGAGGAGGCTTAGCAGGTAAAATCCTCCGTAGGCGAAGATTATCAGGATGATGAAGGCTAGCATGGAAGACCTGGCTGCAACCTTACGTCTCTCCTTCTCAGGAAAGTCTGCTGTGAGCGAGAAGAAAATGGGAAGGTTTCCAACAGGGTCAAAAATGGCGAAAAGCATTATGAAGGCTTGGAGGAAAGTTATCCAGTCTCCCGCCAGCATCGCATCGTAGGCCAAAGGCTTCCCTCCCCCGGGAAGGGAAAAGGTAAACTACTAAGATAGGTTAAACCATAATAATTTATCTTCAGCTTACGTTAAGGTTAAAGCTTGGAGGCCCTGAGAGTTGAGCAAGCCCGACAAATACCAGAAAATCGTGGAGTTAGCCAAGCGGAGAGGCTTCTTCTGGCCGTCCTACGAAATCTACGGGAGCGAAGCCGGCTTCCTCGACTACGGCCCGCTGGGAGCCCTCATGAAGAGGAAGCTTGAGCAGAAATGGGTTGACTGGTTCGTTCGTAGAGAAGGCTTAATGCTTATAGACACGGCTGTAGTGGCTCCGGAGATAGTTTTCCAGGCTTCAGGTCATACAGCCCACTTCACAGACCCTGTGACATCCTGTAAAAACTGTGGGAGAAAGTGGAGGGCTGACCATCTCCTGGAGGAGCAGGCTGGAGTTTCAGGGGAGGGCTTAAGCCTCCGGGAGCTTGAAAGCTTGCTCGCAAAGCGTGGAGTTCGCTGTCCCGAATGCGGGGGAGGGCTTGAGCCTCCCCAAGTTTTCAACGAGCTCTTCAAGACTACTATTGGACCCTACGCTGAGCATGTGGGCTACTGCAGGCCTGAAACCGCTCAGGGAATGTTTGTAAACTTTAAAAGGCTTAACGATTTAGCCCGGGGAAGGCTTCCCTTCGGGGCAGCTCAGGTTGGCCGCTGCCTCAGAAACGAGATTTCACCCAGGCAGGGCCCCATAAGGCTTAGAGAGTTCACCATAATGGAGTTCGAGTTTTTCTTTAACCCTAAAAACCCGGAGTGCAAGAGGCTTAAAGAAGTTGAAAGGGAGAAAATACGGCTTCTCACCGAGGAGCTCATAAGAAGGCAGGTGGAGGAGCCTGTTGAAGTCACGGTTGCCGAAGCCTTGGATAAAGGCTATATTAAGGCGGAGTGGAACGCCTACTTTATGGCTAGGGCGAAGCAGTTTCTAAACCAGCTTGGAGTTCCAGATGAAAACCAGTATTTCAGGGAGAAGCTTCCAAACGAGAGAGCCCACTATTCAGCTCAAACCTACGACCAGGTTGTCAAGCTTTCAAGGTGGGGCTACGTTGAGGTTTCAGGCCACGCTTGGAGAACAGACTACGACCTAAGAATGCACATGGCCTACAGCGGGGAAGACCTACGCGTATACCTGCCCTACCCCGAGCCGAAGAAGATTAAAAGGAAAAACCTTAAACCGGACAAGGCTGAGATTGGGAAGGCCTTCAAGGATAGGGCTGCCCTAGTCCTAAGGCTTCTAGAGCTAACTCCCGCCGAGGAGGTGGCTGAAGCCCTAACCAGCGAAGGCGTGTACAGGCTGAGGGGAGACGGTGAAACTTACGAGATTAAGCCGGGCCAGGTCTCCGTGGTTGAAGAGGAGGTTGAGGTGAAAGGTGAGAGGGTGCTTCCAAGCGTGGTTGAACCCTCCTTCGGACTTGACAGAATGTTTTACGTAGCCCTCGAGTACGCTTACAGCGAAAGGGAGGGCAGGGTGGTCCTTAAGCTTCCAAGAGACCTAGCCCCCATCGAGGCAGCGGTTTTCCCCCTGATGGCAAAGGACGGGCTTCCCGAGAAGGCTAAGGCAGTCTTCCAGAGCCTCCTAAACCACGGCTTCAACGTTGAATATGACGAGGGAGGAAGCATAGGACGCAGGTATGCGAGGATGGATGAAGCTGGAACCCCCTACACCATAACCATCGACTACCAAACCTTGGAAGATGACACCGTAACGCTTAGAGACAGAGACACCTGGAAGCAGGTTAGAATAGAAGCCGGAAAGCTTCCTCAAACCCTCAGAAGCCTGCTGAAAGGCGAAATGGAATTTGAGAGGGCCGGGGCTCCCCTTTAGCCCTTTTCACTCCCCTAAGACTTCCACGAGCACCCTTCGGGTTCTAGGCCCATCAGCCTCCACCAGCATGATGTTCTGCCAGGTTCCCCTGACAAGTCTTCCACCGCGCACAGGGAAAACCCTCGAGGAGGCTATGAAAGCTGAAGCTAAATGGGCATGGGCGTTATCGTCTATTCGGTCGTGCAAGTATCCTGCTCCTTCAGGGAAGAGGCCTTTAAGCTTGGCTAGGATGTCGCTTAGAAGCCCAGCCTCATGCTCGTTGGCTATTATAGCCGCGGTGGCATGGGGAGCATAGACAAGGCATAAGCCGTCCCCTATCTTTGAGGCTGAAACCGCGGATTCAACCTGCCTGGTAATGTCTACCAGCTCGAACCTGCTTCGAGTGGAAACTGAAAAATCTGAGAAGTAAGCCTTCAAGATTTACCATTCCCCCTTTCCAAGGCTTTCGCTACCCTTTTAAATACCTGTTAATCCTATAAGTTTTAGCTGTGGAAGGATTTTAAGAGGGCTGGCTCATGACTTTCCCCCGTGAAACGGCTGAGCAGGCCAGAAGGCGAATCCTAGAAATGTGTCAAGACCACATAAGAAGCGTTCTCGACGCGTTGAGGGAGGCATGCATCCTCATAAACGCCTACCAGAATGGAGATGAAAACCTAGTTCTCCAGCATTATGCCAATGTCATGGGGCATGTGGAGAAGGCTTGGGATGTTAAAAGAGCCATCATGCGGGAGGTAGCCGAGGTTGGAGAGCTTCTAACCGCCAGAGACGACTTCATAAACCTTTCAGCTGAAATAAACGAAATAGCCGACTACTGTGGAGGCGTAGCCTACAGGATGACGGAGCTAGCTAAACGACGGTGGAAGGTGCCTGACGCAATACTGAAGGAGGTTGGAAGCCTAGCTGAAGCCTCCCTGAACGCTCTTCTAAGGCTTAGAGAGGTTATCCTAGCCCTAAGCTACAGCACCGCAAAGGTTATGGAGCTGGCCCTTGAAGTGGAGTCCTCGGAGAAAACCGTGGACAGCATCCACCGTAAAGCCGACTTAAAAATAATTTCAAGCAGGATGAAGCTTCCAGTTCTCCTCCTCATAAGAGAAGTAGTTGAATTCCTTGAGGACATAGCTGACAACGCTGAAAACGCAGCTGACATCGCCAGAATAATCGCCATGACCACCTAACCTTAACGCTGAACCCTTCAAGCAGCCCTTCTAGGAGGCTAAGCCTCCATGGAGCAAGATGAAGCCTTCAAAGCTCAACTGGTTGAAAACAGGCTTATAGTCTGGAACCCAGAGGAGGGGAGAAAACTTTACAGTTTAGGCTATTACGGGAAGCCTCTTGGAATACCTAAGCCTAAAACAGCAGACTTCAACGTTCCACTCGTCCTAGACATGCTGGAAGCCTTCTACCTAGCCGAAAAAGGATTGCTCAAGGCTTACGCTGACGGCAAAAAACTAACCCTAAACCAGCTTCGGAGGAAAGCTGTGAAAGCCCATGAAGGCTTCCAGCCGAAATACCAAGTTTACAGAGACCTAAGAGAGAAAGGCCTGATAGTTCAGCCTGGAATAAAGTTCGGCTGCGACTTTGCGGTTTACAGGCATGGGCCGGGTGTAGACCATGCTCCCTACCTCGTCCAAGTGCGAGGGGAGAAAGACCAAGTTGACGCGGCAGACCTAGTACGCAGCGGAAGGCTTGCTACCACCGTCAGAAAACGTTTCATCATAGCCGTTCCTAAGCCGAAAACAGGTCAAATCCGATATTTAATGTTTAAGTGGTGGAAACCTTAAGCCTCCAAACAGGTTCAGCCTTTACCGTATTTCAACGCGTTTGTTGGGCATAGGTTCACGCAGTCCATGCATAGGTTGCAGACATGGTGATTTATGGTTAAGGTTTTCTCGGATTTTGCGACTATGTTTAGGGCGAGGGTTGGGCATTCTCTGACGCAGATGCCGCAGAGGGTGCACTTCTCCTTTTCCACCTTCAGCTTCCAAGCGAAGGGTATATGCTTCCCGAGGAAGTAGGCTAGGTTCATAAGGGCTCCTGCCGGACATAGGAAAATGCAGAAGCCTCTTCCACCCTTCATGAAAATGCCTAGGATGAGGAACCATAGGAGGAAGGTTATCAGCCCCGCTGAAGTCCAGGCTATGAAGCCGTGGAAATCTCCGAACACCGCCTCCCAAACATGCTCCGTCCAAGTCCAGTTGCAGTAGGAGCAGCATATGGAGCGGATTGGGGTTCCGCGGAACATGGGGGCCGCCACGAAAATGTAGCCTATAAGGAAGCCGTAGCGTAGAGGTGCAGGGTCAACCTTGCCCGCCAAGCTGAATTTAAGCCTTGAAGGCATGAGACGGCTTAAATGCTCAGTTAATCCTGCAGGGCAAAGCCAGCCGCAGAAGAGAGGCCCTACAAAGAAGGAGATGGCTATCAGAATGAAGATTAGCGCGTATAAGGGGTTCCCAAAGGTTCTGGAAATGAAAAACTCCGGCCTATAGATAACCCAGTCGATGGGCATTCGAAGGCACATAGCCCTGTGAATGGTTGGAACGGAGTTCACAAGCACGCTGCCGAACCGTTTGGCTTCCACCGCCAGCAGCAGATGGGTCATCCCGGTCATCACCAGCCCGTAGGAGCCGGTGAACATGGCTGTGCCGAGGAGGAGAAAACCCACCCTCTTCACCAGATGTTTCCTCCAGATAATCTTTCTTTTCAACGCCTTCCGCCTCCACCTGCTTCAGCTCCAGCAGCCTTCACATTCAAAATTTTTATCGGGATTTTGAGCAGGGTGTCTCCTGTTTTCAAATCGTAAACCTTGAAGTATCCGCTGTATATCACGGGTTTATCTCCTGCCTGCTCTATGAAGAAGGTTAAGTGGACGCCCGCTCTGCTCCGCGGCCCCAGAACTCTCTCAATAAGATGTTTCTCCTCGTTGAAGCCCTTAGTGTGGAAGCCGGACCAGTGGACATGAATGTTCGGGGGCAGCTTCTCCAGCTTGAAGCCTATCATGTGAGGCTTCTTGTCAACATTCGTTAGGCTTATAGTAACCCCAAGCGTGTTCGGGTCCAGTATTTTCGCTATTCCCCCTGCCCCGTAACGGAAGATTATGGGTCTAGCCTTCTCCGAGGGGAAAGAGTAGAATAGGTGGTAGCTTTCCCCTCCTCTAACCATACTATGGTATACTCCTAACCCCACCGGTATGGCAAACCCGAGCAGAACGCCTATAATCAAAATTGCAGCAGCCCTACTCTTCACGGCCATGGGCGAACCCCACCAGTTTTTCCTTCAGCTTTCTGAAGTAGGCTGAAAATATTACGAGCGGAGGTATGAGGAAGCATATAAAACAGTTAGAGCAAGCTAAACCGCGGCATGGTAAGGGAGCAACTACACTGGAAAAAGCAAGCATAAAAAGAACTATTTTGGTTTTTAACGTTTTTATTTGGCTTATAATAGTTGACATAGCCATAGTATTATTGGCATTTTTGCGTTATAATGCGTTGCGGAATTAAACTCTTACCCACAAAAATAAGGCAATAAACCGGCTATTTCTATACCATAACGGGTATAATGTTAAGCTTTCAACCCTCTAAACGCCCCAAAATCAAACCATTTTAATGCATTTCACCTGGCAGACTTTCCTCCCATGCTAAACAGGTCTTCAAGGCTTAAAAAGCGACAGGAATAAATTGGTGGTCTTCCTTCTGGGATATAAAGCCGTGGTTGAAGGTCTGGCTGCCGGGGGCTGAGGCTTGAGGGCTGAAGTCAGAGTGCTCGGGATCGTTCAGGGAGTAGGCTTCCGCCCCTTCATCTACAGGCTTGCAACAGAGTTGAAGCTTAAAGGCTATGTTAGAAACCGTGGAGACGCCGGGGTGGAAATAGTTGTTGAAGGCGACGAAGTTTCCGTGAGAAGTTTCATCCGACGTATCGAAGCCGACAAGCCTCCTGCAGCCCAGATAAGCAGGCTGGACGCAAAGCTAATGGAGGACAAAGGCGGCTTCAAAGAATTCAAAATCCTGAAAAGCACGGAGGAGAGAGGAGACACCGGCTCTATAATCCCCCCGGACATGTCCATCTGCGAACACTGCCTGAAGGAGTTTTTCAACCCTTCAAACCGCCGCCACCGCTACTACTTCATAACCTGTACAGACTGCGGTCCTAGGTACACGATAATCGAGAGGCTTCCCTACGACAGGCCTAACACCACCATGAAGGATTTCCCCTTATGCCCCCAATGCCTTAAAGAGTACACCAGCCCCGAAGACAGGAGATTCCACGCTCAAACCGTAGCCTGCCCTGCCTGCGGCCCTAAAGCCTTCCTAGCGGACAGAAAAGGCGTGGAAATCAGCTGTGGAGACCCCTTCCTTGAAGCTGGAAAACTGCTGGCTGAAGGCTTCATCCTCGCCATCAAAGGGATAGGCGGCTTCCACGTTGCCACTTCAACCATTAACCCTGAACCCGTTAGAAAGCTTAGGAAAGCCAAATACCGGGAGCAGAAGCCCTTCGCCATCATGGCTAGAAGCCTGAATGCCGTTCAAACCTTCGCCCAGGTAAGCAGCCTCGAGGAAAAGCTTCTAACCTCCCCTGAAAGGCCTATTGTGCTCTTAAAGAAGAGTGGAGAATACTATCTTGCTGAGGAGATTTCCCCGGGGCTTCATAACGTAGGCGTTATGCTTCCCTACACGGGGCTTCACTACCTTCTCTTTGAAGGTGCAAAAGAAGAGCCTGCCCTAGTTATGACAAGCGGAAACCTGCCAGCCGAACCCATAATCTCAGACAACCAAGAGGCCGTGGAAAAGCTGGCCGGCTTCGTGGATTACTTCCTCTTCCACGAGCGTAGGATAGCTCAGCCATGCGACGACTCGGTGGTTAAGTCCGTCGACGGGAAACCCGTTTTCATCAGGCGTTCCAGGGGGTATGCTCCAGCCCCCATAAAAATCAGCGGCAAGCTTAAGCAGGTGGCCGTGGCCTACGGGGCTGAGGAAAACGTTACAGCCTGCATAGCCTTCAACGGTAAAGCCTTCCTCAGTCAATACGTGGGCGAAGTTGAAAAAGTTGAAGGAGTAGCCTACCTTGAGCGAACGGTTAAACGGCTTCTAGCTCTCACATGCGTTAAGCCTGAAGTTTTAGCCTGCGACCTTCACCCCAGATTCAACTCAACCCTCCTAGCCAGAAAACAAGCTGAAGAGTTTGGGTGTAGGCTGGTTCAAGTTCAACACCACTACGCTCATGCCTTAAGCCTTATGGCTGAGCATGGGTTAGAGGAGATGGTGGCAGTGGTCTGCGACGGCTTCGGCTACGGGGCGGATGGAAAGGCTTGGGGTGGAGAAGTGCTCCACTGCGGTTTAACCGGTTGGAAAAGGCTTGCACACCTTGAAGAGCAGCCTATGATAGGAGGAGACCTAGCAGCCCTATACCCCTTGAGGATGGCCTATGGAATGCTTGCCCGAGCAGGCTTCGAGGAGGCTGAGGAATGGCTGAAGTCCAAGGCCGAGATGCTTCCCCACGGAGAGCAGGAAGCCGAAGTAATAGTCAAAATGTTCAGGCAGGGACGTTTCACCCCTACTACGAGTACGGGGAGGGTTCTCGACGCCGCTGCAGCCATTCTAAATGTTTGCTACCGGAGAACCTATGAAGGGGAACCAGCCATGAAGCTGGAGGCTGCAGCCAGCCGTGGAAGGAAAACCGTAAATCTTAAGCCTGAAATCTCCGGAGAGGTGCTGAAAACTTCTAATCTGGCCTGTGCTTTAATAGAGAACTCTGGCAGGTATAGAGTGGAAGACCTAGCCTACACCGTTGAGGAATACCTGGCTGAAGGGCTGGCTGAGCTTGCCTGCGCCTGGGCGGAAAGGCTTGGGGTTAAAGCCGTAGGCTTCACTGGCGGCGTAGCCTTCAACCACCATATAACTTCAGCCTTCAGGAGGCTGGTGGAAGGGAGAGGCCTTAAACTGTACGTTAACCTTAAGGTTCCTCCGGGTGATGGAGGGCTTTCGCTCGGTCAAGCCTTCAAAGCCGGGCTGGAAGGTTAAAATATTACGGGGTTATTAGGGCTTCTAAGGCTTGGGGAAGCCTAGATGTGTCTTGCCATTCCGGCTAAGGTGCTGGAGGTTTCTGGAAGCAGGGCTAGAGTGGATTTTGGGGGAGGCGTAACCAGGGAGGTGAACGTTTCCCTTCTTGAAAAGGTTAAGGTTGGAGACTACGTGATAGTTCACGCAGGCTTCGCCATCCAGATCCTAGACAGCGAAGAAGCTGAGAAAACCTTGAAGCTTTGGGAGGAGGTTCTTGAGGCAGGCTTTGAAGGTGGAGGCCATGGTTGAAATAGTCAAGGCTGGGGAAGGAGAAATCTTAGACGTCGAGCTAGATGTAAACCTCCAGCGTAGGAATCTGGAGCTGGCTGAATCCAACCGGAGGCTGCTTGAAAGCTTCGGGGTTAAGGCTGTGGATTTCATGGGCTCCGTTGGCTCCGGTAAAACCTGCCTCATAGGAAGGCTTGTGGAAACGCTTAAACCGGAATACCGCATCGGTGTTATAGGTGGAGACCTCACCACAACCATAGACATGGACTTTCTAAGCTGCCTTGGGGTTCCAGTGGTCCAGGTGAACACTGGGAGAGAATGCCATTTGGACGCCAACCTGGTGGCTAAAGCCCTGGAAAAATTTAACCTCAAAGAGTTAGACTTGCTCTTCATAGAAAACGTTGGCAACATTATATGTCCCGCTGACTTCCCGTTGGGCGCCCACCGTCGGGTGGCGGTAGTAAGCGTGGTGGACAGCCCCTACACTATTGTGAAGCATCCCTTAACCTTCCAAACGGTAGATGTGGCGGTCTTAAACAAGCTAGACCTTGCAGAAGCTGTTGGAGCCGACGTAGGCAGGCTTGAAGCCGACATCCAGAAAATAAACCCCAGACTTAAAATCGTGAAAGCAAGCTGCAAGACAGGGCTGGGAATCGAGAAGCTTAGAGAAGCCTTAAACCTTTAACCCAGCCGGAAAGCAGGGGAGATGAAAGGGTAAGTTGCATGAGTTTTCAGCCGCCACCCAGATGGTTGAGCTTGTCCTAGCCGAAGCTCAGAGGCGAAACGCGAAAAAGGTTTTAGAGGTTAAGGTTGTAGTTGGGAAGCTCAGCTTTCTGAATCCTGAGCAGTTAAGGTTCGCCTACGAAATTCTCTCCGAAGGCACTATGCTGGAAAGCTCTAAGCTGAGGATAGAGGAGCAGGACGGTGCCATCGAATGTTTAAAGTGCGGCTATAGGGGTGGGCTGCCCACGGAAGACAACCCCTACTACCATCTGGGCATACCCTTCCTCCGCTGCCCAAAATGTAAGGGTGAAGCCCGAATAATCAAAGGAAGAGACTTCACCGTTAAATCCATCCGCATAGAGGTGTAGCCTTGTTCAGGTTTAGAGACAAAACCCTAGCCGAGAAAATCCTTGCGGGCATCCGAAAGCTGAACCTTGGAAGCCTACGTATAATGCATGTCTGCGGAACCCATCAGGACACGCTGGTACGCTTCGGCCTCGACAGCCTTCTCAAGGAGGCTGGTGTTGAAATCAGGCAGGGCCCCGGATGCCCGGTATGCGTAACCACAGACCGCGAATACCTGGAGGCAGCGGTTCTCGCCGGGAAAGGTAAAACCGTTGCCACCTTCGGAGACGCCTCAAAGGTTCCCTGCATGAATGGGAGAAGCCTTCTAGACCTGAGGGCTGAGGGATACGATGTCCGCGTAGTCTACAGCGTGGACGACGCTCTCAAGCTTACCGTGGAGAAAAAGCTTGAAACGGTTTTCCTCGCTATAGGCTTTGAAACCACGGCTCCTAGCACGGCTTCCACGCTTCTGCCGGAGCCCCCTGAAAACTTCACCGTGCTCACCTGCCACAGGTATATTCCTCCAGCCGTTAAGGCTATCCTCAAGATGGGCGAGGTCAGGCTTCAAGGGCTCATAGAGCCAGGTCATGTGAGCACCATTATAGGGGTGAAACCCTACGTCGAAATCTCGGAGAGCTTCAGAATACCTCAGGTGGTAGCAGGCTTCGAACCCTTAGACCTCCTCATGGCCGTGTACATGATAGCCAGGCAGGTGGCGGAGGGAAGAGCTGAAGTGGAAAACGAGTATCGGCGCACCGTCCGCT
>LUCC01000009.1 GCA_001593855.1 Candidatus Hecatellales archaeon B24
AACCTAGCAAAAATGGTTAAGGACGGAAAGATAGACTGGGACAGGCTTAGAGAGGTCACCCGCATATCCATCCACTTCCTCGACAACGTAATAGACATGAACAAGTATCCGCTTCCCGAAATCGAGAAGATGACTAAGGCTAACAGGAAGGTTGGCCTAGGCGTGATGGGCTGGGCTGACATGCTCATCAAGCTAAGAATACCCTACGACAGCCAGAAAGCCCTGGAAGTAGCTGAAGCCGTCATGCGCTTCATCCAAGAAGAGTCGAAGGTTGCTTCTGAAATGCTGGCTGAGGAGCGGGGGGTCTTCCCCAACTATGCTGGAAGCCGCTGGGAGGGGGTTAGAAAGCTTAGAAACGCCACCACCACAACCATAGCTCCCACCGGAACCATAAGCATAATCGCAGGCTGCTCCAGCGGTATAGAACCCATCTTCGCCCTCTGCTACGTGCGGAACGTGCTGGAAGGACAGAGGCTTCTGGAAGTCAACAGCCTCTTCGAGGAGGAAGCCAAGCGGAGAGGCTTCTACAGCGAAGCCCTCATGGAGAAAATCGCCGTGAAAGGCAGCCTTAAAGGCTTGGAGGAGATTCCGGAAGACGTTAAACGCCTGTTCGTTACTGCCCATGAAATCTCCGTTGAATGGCATGTTCGCATGCAGGCTGCCTTCCAAAAATACGTAGACAACGCCGTATCCAAAACCATAAACCTGCCAAACCAGGCAACCGTTGAAGACGTCAAAAAGGCTTTCCTCCTCGCCTGGCACCTCAAATGCAGTGGCATAACCGTTTACAGGGACGGATGCAAGGAAGCTCAAGTCCTAGAAACAGGTGAAACCAAGAAGGCACGCCAGTGGATTAAACCTAGGGAGAGACCCAAGAAAACCTACGGCGTAACCGTTGAAATGCCGACGGGATGCGGAAGCCTCTACATAACCATAAACGAGGATGGAAGCGGGATGCCCTTTGAAGTGTTTGCAAGGCTTGGGAAGGCTGGAGGCTGTGCTTCAGCTCAAACTGAAGGCCTAGGCCGGGCTATGTCGCTGATGTTAAGGTCTAAAATAGACCCGTGGGAAATTGTCAGGCAGTTTAAGGGGATAAGCTGCGACCGCCACTACGGTGTAGGCGTAAACAAGATTCTATCCTGCCCAGACGCCATGGGGAAGGCTCTAGAGGAATACCTCCGCGAGAAGGAAGCCCTAGAAGAGGTAGCCAAAACCGAGTCTCCAAGCGAAAAGAAGGTTATGCTCACTAATGGAGCATGTCCCTGGTGTGGTTCACCTATAATAATGGTTGAAGGCTGCAAACGCTGCCTGGCGGGATGCGGATACTCGGAATGCGATTAGGGCTTAACAGAACTTGTAATCTTTTTATTTCATCCTTGTATATGGTAAGTTTGCCGCAGCCATCCTTCACAGAAGGAAAAGGAATGGTGTGAAAATTTGATTTTGGAAGAAGCTGGCATAGACCTCTTAACCCCGATGATTGTTCAGCTTGGCTTCGGAGGAGTAGCCGGGCTGGCCGTAGGCTACGCCATCAAGAAGCTTCTGAAACTAGTAGTTCTCCTGATAGGAGTTTTCTTCTTGGGCCTCGCCTACCTTAAATACGTTGGACTAATAGAAATCCACTTCGACAAGCTGTCAGAAGCCTTCAACCAGCTGGCTGAAAAAATTTTAGGTGGAGGACTGGCTCTCCCGAACATTCTTTCAACTAACCTCCCGGCTGTAGGAGGCTTTGCAGCAGGCTTCGTGATGGGCTTTAAGAAGGGTTAGGCTTCTAAGACCTAAAAGGAGTGGTGGTAGGCCTGGAAAGGCTGCCCACGGGGGCTGTAAGCCTAGATAAGCTTCTCCGCGGCGGTCTGCCTCCACACCAGCTTTCCCTCTTCTACGGTGAAGCCTCCACGGGTAAGACGCTTCTCGCCCTCCAGTGCAGCCTTCAAGCAGCCCGAATGGGCTACCAGGTGATCTACGTGGACGCTGACGGAGGCTTCCCAGCTGAAAGGCTGAAAAGGCTTGGCGATGAAAGCTTCACCTCCAACATTGTAATTTTCACTCCGAGAAGCTTCTACGAGCAGACTGTTCTAGTGGAAGACTTAGACAGGTATTTTCATCCCAAGCTTGGCCTTCTGGTCTTTGACACCATAAACAGCCTTTACAGGCTTGCCATATCGGAGTCTGAGCTTGCAACTCCTGTCAACAAGGAGCTGAACAGGCAGCTGGCATACCTAGCAAGGTTTACGAGAACTTATGGAGTGCCTGTTCTCCTTGCAAGCCAGGTTAGAAGCGTGATAAGCGATGAAGTCCAGCTTCAAGCCGAGAAGGTTGAGCCTGTTGCACCCAGAATTCTAAGGTTCTGGTGTTCAACCATCGTCCAGCTTAAGCCGACGCCCAGGCCCAACGTTAAGGCTGCTCTGCTTGAAAGGTTGGAGGGAAAGGACAGGCAAGGGCTTTTCTGCCACTTCAAAATAACCGACTGGGGCTTAGAATAGCGGTGAAAACTTGACTAGGAACAGGATGTAAAGGCTTGCCAGGGAGGCTACAAGCATTATTATCCCCACGGTAGTTTTAATGGTTGAAGGCCTGTGGCCCACAGGAGACTGAAGGCCGTTCCAAACCATGTATCCGCCGCCAACCCCTGCGAAGAGAAATATCATGGCTAAAAGGCTTTCGCTCAAAGTTTGAGTTGTAAGCTGACTTGGAACTATCGGGTATATCTGTCTGCCCACCGATATGGCGGGGAGAGTAGGCTCAAACAGCAGGTATAAGCCTCCACCGGCTAGGAAAACCGCTAGGAAAACTAAGGCTGCGATGGCTGCTGGATGAAAGTTGAAGGCCGGAAGCTTCCAGCCTAAACCCTTCTGCTTGCCGAACTTTTTCGCGAACTTTGAGGATTTAGGCTTTTTCTTCAGCAAGATGTCTTGCAACCTCCTTAACCCACTGTCCCGTGTTAGGGTTGTCCACGAGAGCCTTCAAGTATTCTCTCCACCCTATTTTCATAGCCTTACCCCACTTCTTGAAGCCTTCTAGGAGGCTTCGGTAGGCTGCAGAATGCCTGTCGCAGAAGTTTCCTCCCGGCAGAACTTCTCTCCCACATATGGGGCACTTCAACTATTTACGTCCCCTCCTCTTAGGTTTAAAGTTAGCCTTAGAAGGGCATTCAGGGTTTATGCAGAAGTTGAAAGGCCTTTTACCCGTGAGCTTAAGAGTTAGAACAGGCCAGCCGCAGTGCTTGCATGGTTTATCTGAAACCGTCAGGCGGCCCCTCTGAGGCAGAGGGAAGGACTGCTTGCATTTTCCAGCGAAAAAATTGGTGCAGCCTATGAACCGCTTCCCCGTCCTCCTCGACTTTAGAATTATCAGGTTGCCTGTCCCGCAGGAGGGGCAGGACCCCACAAGCCTACGCTTAAGGTTTTCAGCCTGAATAGCCTTAGAAAGCATGCTTCCAAGGCTTTCCTCAGCCTCCTTAAGCCTTTCAACGATGGGTTTAAGCTCTTCTATAGCCTCCAGAAGCACGCTCTCCCTTTTCTCCTGCCTCTGCTCTATAGCGTACAGCTGTTTTTCCAGGTTGCGTGTGAACTCGACGGAGACTATGGACGGGCAATACTTGGAGAGGGCTTCCACCACCGTGAAGCCCACATCGGTCACCGTAATTCTCTCGCCTTTAATGTAACCCCTCTGGTATAGGGTTTCAATTATCTCAGCCCTCGTCGCCTTGGTTCCAATCTCAAGCTCCTCCATAGCCCGGAGCAGGCTGGCCGGGTTATACCTGGGAGGAGGCTCCGTGAACTTTTGAAGGCTTTCAATCCGCTTTATAAGCACCTTTTCACCTTTGCTGAGGGGTGGGAGGGGTTTTTCCTCGAACTCCACGTAGGGCTTGTAGAAGCTTAGCCACCCCTCCTCTAGGATTCTCCTCCCGTTAAGCGTGAACCTGTAGCCTTCCACCTCCATGGAAACCTTGACCATAAGTCTGAGGGAAGGCTTTCCGAAGACTGCGAAGAACCGTTTAACCACTAAATCGTAGATTTTCGCGTCGTCCTTGCTTAGAGGTGCCTCCGGAAGCTTACCGGTGGGGTATATGGCGGGGTGAGCTGGATCGGACTTCGCTCCCTCCACGGGTTTAAGCTCTCCGGCTGATAGAACCTTCTCAGCCAGCCTTCTGTAGGCAGGGTTTCCAGCAAGCCCTTTCAGGATGGCCTCGTAATTTATGGTTGGAGGAAGCTTCTGGCTGCTGGTTCTAGGATAAGATATGAGGGCGTTAAGGTATAGTCTTTCAGCTATGTCCAGCGTTCTCCTCGGGGTGTAGCCGAAAAACCTGTAAGCTTCTCTTTGGAGGCTTCCGAGGTCGAAAGGTTCCGGGGGCATCCTCCTTGCAGTTTTCTCGGTTACGCCTGTTATGATTCCATGCCTGCCCTTGCAGGCTGAAACCACGGCTTCAGCTTCCTTCAGATTCCAAAGTTTATCCTTTTCGAAGTCAACCTTATAGACGTTTTCTCCTACGAGGGCTTCAGCGTTGATTTCCCAGTAGGGGGTTGGAACGAAGCTGTTTATCTCGTATTCTCTCTCGTATAGGAGTTTCAGCGTTGGCCCCTGCACCCTTCCAATGCTCAGGGTGAAATGTTTGTTGCTCTGCTTTTCAACGGAGAGAATTAGGGCTCTGGAAAGGTTTACACCGTAAAGCCAGTCAACTTCATGGCGGGTTCTCCCAGCTTCAGCCATTTCGAAGTCAAGCCTTGGCATGAGGCTTTCGAAGGCTTCGTTAAGCTCTTCAGGCGTAAGCGTGGAAAACTTCATTCTTTTAGCCTGTTTCTCCCTGCCTCCGCAGGCATGCTTTAAAATCATGTAGCCTATGAGGCTGCCTTCCACATCGTAGTCGGTGGCGTTAATGAACTCTGAAGCTTTATCGCTGAGTTTTTCGATGGCTGAAATGACTGTTTTAATTTTTTTAGCTCCACGCTCAGCCAGATGCCTCGGAGCCCATTTAAACTTGAATACGGGATACTGGCTTCTTCCACCTGTTTCCTGGGTTACCGTGTAGAGGTGGCCCATGGCCGGGGCTACCACAAACTTTTTTCCGTCACGCTTAAACTCGAAGTACGGTATTCCCCGGTAGGTTTTCTTTTTCGGCGGGCCTTCGAGGCTTAGGGCTGAGGCGATTCTCTGGGCTGCGTCGAACTTTTCAGCTATGATTAGGGTGTGTCCTCTCGTCAAGGTTTAAGCCTCTTAAAAACTTCCAAGCACGCAATGCAATATATATTATGTTGCTTTAAGGATGAAAGAAAGAGCCAGATTGAAGACTGATGCTAGCAAGATTGCTATAAGCAAGTTAAGGATTGTCGAGGCTAAAGCCGTCTTCCACCCGTATTCCCTCCACATAACCATTATACTTGAAATGCAGGGAACATAGAAAACCACGAAAACTGTGAACACCAGTATCTGAACGGTTGAGAGAACCGTCTCAATGTTAGCTGTTCCCAACGCCTGAATAAGCATGATAAGCGTGAGCTCCTTCCTCAGAACCCCGAAAATTAAGGTTACCCCAACCTCTCTGGGAAGCCCCAAGAGGTCTAAGGTTAAAGGCTTCAAAACAAGGTTTATCACGTCCAAAAACCCGAAAACCTGGAGAAGCGACATCGTAAAACTGCTAATCACCAGGATAGGCCAGGCGAAAAAGACGAACTCTCGAAGGTGAAGCCAGGTTTTCTTAGCCAGCGACGACAGAGGCGGAAGCTTATAGGATGGAATTTCCAGGATAAGCCCCGGGGACTCTGCTGGAAGCCTTGAAGATATAATCTTGCTTATAACGCCTATGACGGCCAGGTTTACCAGGTATATGAAGAGCGCCCAGAGAGGGCCAAGGTAGAAGGCGACTAGGGCGAGGATAACGGCTGTTCTAGCCGAGCAGGGAACAAAGTTTACAAGCACAGCTGTAAGCAGTCTGTCCCTTGGAGACTCTAAAATGCGGGCTGACATGATGGCTGGAACAGTGCAGCCGTATCCCAGAATGAAGGGGGCAATAGACTTGCCGTGGAGGCCAAGCCTGTGCATGAAAGAGTCCATGAGGAAGGCTACCCTAGGCAGGTAGCCTACATCCTCCAAAAGCGAAATCATGAAGACAAGAGGGATGAAATAAGGTAAAACAACGGCCACGCCTCCAGCAACCCCCAGAAGCGTTCCCTCAGCCAGAACGGCGTAGGCGGAATCTTTCATGCCAGCGAAATACTCCATAAGCATTTCGAAGGGGGATAAAGCAAACTCCTCCAAAGGTTGGCCCACCGCGAAAACAAAGTTGAATAGCCCGTAGAAAACCAGGATGAGAACCACGTAGCCGAAGAGCGGGTGCATAAGGTACCGGTCGGCTAGGTCCTCCCTTAGCAGCCTAGGCCCCCTAACAACTTTCGCCGTCTGCTCGAAGATAGCCATAGCAAGATGATGTCTCTCACCGGCTATAGCCTCGGAAATGTTCACTCCCTCGTCAGCCTCCAGTTCAGCTCGAAGGCTTTCAGCCAGCTTAACCAGTTCAGGATTAGCCATCCTAACCCTTGAAGTCATGTAGGGGTCTCCCTGAATCAGTTTCAGAGCTAGGAAGCGTGGTGGAGCCTTCATAGGCCTTGCCAAACCGGCGGGGATGGCTTCCTCAAGCTTCGAGATTCTCGATTCGATATGCCGCCTATACTTTATCTGGTTTGGTTTTACAGCTTTTTCATGGGCTTTGAAGGCTTCGGAGAAGAGCTGGAGGATGCCTCTTCCCTTGTTGGCGACTGTTGGAACGAAGGGAACTCCGAAGGCTTTCTCAAGGCTTTCCACGTTTATTTTTATGCCTTTACGTTCAGCTTCGTCCGCCATGTTCAAGGCTACAACCATAGGCACTCCAAGCTCAGCCAGCTCTAAGGTGAACTCTAGGCTCCTAGCCAGAAG
Organism: Candidatus Hecatellales archaeon B24; assembly: GCA_001593855.1. GTDB lineage: Archaea > Thermoproteota > Bathyarchaeia > Hecatellales > Hecatellaceae > B25. Next base: position 6,910 of record LUCC01000009.1, read on the forward strand.
TGAAGCGTCAACCACGTTAACTATTACGTCAACTTCTCCGGAAAGCAGGTATTGAACGGTGATTCTTTCAGCCGGCTCCTCTGCCTCCAGCGAGTAGGTTCCTGGAAGGTCTACAAGCTCGAAAACTTTACCGAGAAAGTTAACCTTGCTCCTGGTGTACTTCACGGTGGTTCCAGGGAAGTTTGAAGCTTCAACTCTCAAGCCTGCAACAGCGTTGAAAAGGGTGCTTTTACCCGAGTTAGGCTGGCCCACCAAGGCTATACGTATCATGCTATTTCACTGGTTCCACCAGAACCCGGCTTGCAACCCCTCTCCCAAGAGCTAACCTCACTCCTGTGGCAAGGTTTTCCACGTATACGGGACCCCTCATGGGACCCGAGCTAAGCACTCTGACTATGTCTCCAATATTCAGGCCTCGATGCATCAGCCTAAGCCTCATTCCAGCTCCCCCGGTAAAGTCTACTATGCGGAATTCCCCGCCTGGAAGAGCTTCAGCTAAACTCAGTTTGAAGGTTTATCCCTCCCGCTACTCTTCATCCGGCTTTGCTTTCTAAGCTTCCTCACGTTGACTATGGATGCAAGCTTGGGATTCATGTAGGCTTCATTTTCTCCAACCCTAACCCTGACTATTCCGCTGGCGAGGTCCCTCTCTTCAACTTTAACCAGTTTCCCCGGGGTAAGCCCTAAACGTTTAAAGTATGATAGAACCTCTTTCCCCTCCTCGGTTATTTTGATTATGACACCTCTTTCTCCCGGCCTAAGGCTTAACAGCGGCTCCGACCTTTCCCCGGAAGCTTCTCTACCACCCGTTGGTATGGGATTCCCATGCGGGCAGGTTGCCGGGTAATCTAAGGCTTTCTCCATAAGCCTCAAAACCTCCTCGGAAATGCCGTGTTCAAGCCTGCAGGCTGCCTCGTGAACCTGGCTCCAGTCCATTCCCAGAATGTCAGTCAGCAGCCGCTCCGAAAGCCTGTGCTTCCGGATGACTGCTAAAGCGATTTTTCTACCTCTCCTCGTCAGCTTCACCCCCTTGTACAGTTCATGAACGATTAGGTTGCGTTTCTCAAGGTTTTCAATGGTGTTCGTAACTGAACCCGGAGAAAGCCCCAGCTGCTTTGCTATTTCCAAGGTTTTGGCGAAACCGTTTCTTTCTTCAAGCTTGTATATTACTTCAAGGTATTCCTCAGCTTCGCTTGAAACGGTATTCCTCTTTGATGCCATCTGGCTTCCTTCTCCTATATACGAAGGGTCGTATTAATAGTCTTCCGGTATAGAGTTTCACAAACACTAACGTGAGAAAAAAACTTGAAGTTCTAACCTAATTAATCTTTTATAAGATTTCCGGAAAGAACTTGGAAGTGAGAAGGGCTTGCTTAAAGGCTACACCGGGAAAAGACTTCACGTGGACCTCTCGAAGGGTAAAGTTTCAGCTCTGAAACTCGAGGAAGGCTTCTGCAGAACCTACCTCGGCGGGAAAGGCTTTGCAGCGAAAATACTCTACGAGGAGACCAGGCAGGGAATAAATCCCTTAAGTCCCGAGAACCTGCTGGTTCTGGCTGTGGGGCCGCTGGTTGGAACAGCTGTCCCCGGAGCCAACCGCCTTGTAGCCTGCTTTAAGTCTCCCCTAACAGGAATCTGGGGTGAATCCTACTGCGGTGGAGAGCTTGGAACCCAGCTTAAATGGGCTGGAATAGACGTTCTAACTATCGCTGGGAGAAGCCCTAAACCCGTGTATCTAATGGTAGACGACGGAGCGGTTGAACTTAAAGATGCATCGCACATCTGGGGTAAGGACTCCTATGAAGCTGAGAGAATTCTCATCGAGGAAGCTGGCAGAGAGTTCCAGTTTGCAACCATAGGTCCTGCCGGAGAAAACCTTGTCAAGTTTGCCTGTGTAACCCATGCCCGAGGCAGACAGCTTGGAAGATGCGGTGTTGGCGCCGTTTTCGGCTCGAAAAACCTTAAAGCCCTAGCCGTTCGAGGCAGCAGGCTTCCAGAGGTTGCCGACGTTGAAGCTCTAGCAGGCTTCCGCTGGAGAATGTTCGAAGCAGCTCGGGAAAAGCTTCAAAGCCTTTCCACCTACGGAACCCCTGCCATAGCTGTTCTAATCAACAAGGCGGGGGTGCTTCCAACCAGAAACTGGGATGAAGGCTTCTACGAGAAGTTTGAGGAAATCTCACCAGAAGTCTTCAAAGGCAGGTTTTACGCGCGTAGAAGAGCCTGCTACGGCTGCCCGGTGGCGTGCCGCCACATAAGCGAGGTGGCTGAAGGAGTTTACGCTGGTGTACGGGTTGAAGGACCTGAATATGAAACCCTCTTCGCGTGGGGGCCTCTCTGCGACATAGAAAGTCCAAGTGCTCTTGTTAAGATTAACGAGGTCTGCGACAGGCTTGGATTGGATACAATAACAGCGGGTAACGTTCTAGCCTTTGCCATGGAATGCTACGAGCGTAAAATAGTTGACTCCAAGAAAACCGGCGGAGTAAAGCTTAGGTTTGGAGACGTGGAGGAAGCCCTTCGAATGCTCCATGAAATAGCTTACAGGAAGGGCTTTGGGAGGCTTCTTGCGGAAGGTGTTAGAAAGGCTTCAAAGAAGCTGGGGAAAGCCGCGGAAAAGCTGGCTGTCCATGTTAAAGGGCTTGAGCCTCCAGGATACGAGCCAAGAGGCTTGAAAGGTATGGCCTTAGCCTACGCTGTAAGCTGCCGTGGAGCCTGCCACATGAGAAGCTTAGCCTACCGGCCTAACCTTACAGGCAAACATCCCTTTAACCCTGAGAAAACTGTGGACAGGTTCTCCTATGAAGGTCAGCCCGCCATGGTAGTGGAGCTTGAGGACTTCTACGCTGCGGTAGACTCCATGATATACTGCCACTTCTTCTGTTTCCCCGTTATAGGGTTGGTTCTCTGGAGGGAGCTAGCGGAAATATACAGTATTGTAACCGGTGTTAAAGCAGAGGTTTCAGCTTTAAGGAAGGCAGGGGCCAGAATAAACAGCCTCGTCAGGCTTTACAACGTCAGAGAGAAGGCTCCCTCCGACCTGGCCTACCCTGAGAAGTGGCTTAAAAAGCTTAGGGGAGGTGTTTCAGCGGGGCAGGTTGTCAGCGAGAGAAAGCTTAAACGCATGCTAGCTGAATACTACAGGCTTAGAGGCTGGACGGGAACGGGCAGGCCGAAAAAGAAGCAAGCCCTCTAGCCCAGCAAATTATAAGAAGAGTTCAGGATAAACTTAATTTTTATTTCAGCCTTTATTCCTTCAGCGTTTTGGGAGGTTAAAGGTTGAAGCTGGAAACTGTTAGAATAGATTTCCCGGAAGACTGCAATATTGTTTTGGGTTTATCCCATTTTATCAAGACGGTTGAAGACCTCTACGAGGTGGTAGCAGGCTCCGTTCCTAACGCTAAATTCGGGCTAGCCTTCTGCGAGGCTTCAGGCGAACGCCTCATCCGCCACGAGGGAAACGATGAGGAGCTTAGAAGTAAAGCCGTGGAGAACATGCTTAAAATCGGTGCAGGCCACAGCTTCCTCATAATTCTGAAGGGTGCTTACCCCATAAACATTCTGAACGCCGTAAAGCAGGTTCAAGAGGTATGCACGGTTCTCTGCGCCACGTCAAACCCTGTCGAAGTGGTAGTGGCTGAAACCGAGCAGGGACGTGGAATACTGGGCGTAATAGACGGCTTCAAGCCTAAAGGCGTGGAGAAGCCTGAAAACGCTGCAGAGCGTAAAGAGTTCCTCCGGAGGATAGGATACAAGCTTAAGCCTTAATTGGCTTTTTCCTTCTCTGGAGGGTCTAAGGCTGACCGGACCTTTAAGGGTGGCCGTAGGCTCGACGAACCCCATTAAAGTTAAGGCTGTGAGAAGAGTTATGGCGGAAGTTTACGGCAAGGCGGAAGTTAAAGGTTTCCCCCGGGGTTCCAAGGCAGCCCCTAGGCTGGCAGACGGTTAAAGGCGCTGTGAACAGGGCTTCAGAAGCCTTGAAGGCTTGGGAGGCTGAGCTTGGCGTAGGCATTGAGGCAGGCTTATTCCCGGTGGAGGAAGCCCTAACAGGCTATGTGGACTTCCAGTGGTGTGCCATAATGGATAGAGAAGGCCTGGTAACCCTCGGCTGCAGCCCAGGCTTCGAGCTGCCTCCAGAAATCGTTCAGGAAGTCCTAGCTGGAAAAGGCGAGGTGAAGGAGCTTTTCGAGGAAGCCTTCAAGGTGAAGCGTATAGGGGAAACCATCGGGGCTATAGGCTTTCTGTCTAGGGGGCTTGTAAACCGGGAGGAAATCACGGCTTGCTCCGTGCTTATGGCTTTGATTCCAAGAATTAACCGTGAAATCTACCGGTTAAGGCGTTAACGCCTTATTCTTCCTCGAATTCTACGGTTACCCTAGCCTCCTTAGCGTTTTTCAGGTGGCCGTATAGCATGTAGTGACCGTGGGTTAAGGTGAAAACCGTTGTGTGGGGGCCCTTCCCAAAATGGGTTTCAATTCTATGGTAGAGGCTGTGGGGGAGGTAAACCCTGTAGGTCTCACCTTCAGCCGGGGACAGGTCAAACTCGTAAGACTCCAGATGTCCGGTGCGCATGTCGTAGAGTAGAAGTTTAAGCTTCTCCCCGGCTGAAAGCTTCAACCTTTTAAACCTCCAAGAAAGGGGAGGCTAACCGTAGAATATTCGGTCTTCAGTGTAGTGAGCTATTTCCTCAGCTCTTCTCCTTGCTTCCTCAAGGTTTTCATGGAAGGCTACGGCTAAGCCCATGCGTCTGCCAGGGTAGGCGGCAGGCTTCCCGAAATACCACAGGTCGCCCTGGTAGCCTTCAGCCTCCATGTAGCGTTTAACCTCCCAGAGCTTCCAACATTTCACAGGAGCCTCCCTATGGTTTTCCCTTTTAGGAGCTAAAACAACGTGGGCAACCCCGTAGACGCCGCTTCTAGCCAATTCCAAGTCCCTCTTCAGGATGGGAAGCCCCAGCGTTGAGAGAAGCTGAACGGCTCCCTCATCTAGGTTAAGCATCCACCTAGTTATCATCCCAGTGTCATGAGGCCTGTTCGCCACCTCGTTATTGTAGACTTTGCCTTCAACGTAGAACTGTTCAACGGCGAAGATTCCTAGGCCACCGATGAACTCAGCTATTTTCCCAGCGCTCTCCTGGCATTTTCTCACAGCCTCCTCCGGTATGGTGGCGGGAAGCCAGCTTTCATGGTAGGTGGCTCCCGGCCTCCTATGCTCAACCGGCGGAAGCATGGAGGTTACGATTTTGCCGTCGCCGTCGAAGTGTCTTACAACCAGCTGGGTTATCTCGGTGCCCTGGCTTTTAAGTTCAGGCAGGAAGCGTTCAACCACTACCTCGCTTCCCTTACCTCTGGCATGTTTCACGGCGAAGTCGTAGGCTTCCTCCACGTCGCTCCACTGGTGGGCTATGGTGGTTCCATGGCCGCTTGAAGTCATGAGAGGCTTAATTATCACGGGAAGGTTGAAGTCTCTGGCAGCCTTCCTAATTTCCTCTGGGCTTCCAGCGTAAGCCCATTCAACCCTTGGAAGGTTAAGCCTGTCAAACATGAGCTTGGTCATATGGCGGTCCATACATATCAGGGGTCCGTAAGGGGTTGAGGCAACCCTATACCCATCCTCAATTCCAAGCTTGCAAACCCTGAAGGTGTCAACCCTTTCAATTTCAAGGTAGATGGCATGAGGCTCATCAGGGTCCGGAATATACTTTTTAACAGCTTCCTCAAGCATGTCTCCGTTAAGCATGTCGAAAATCTCGTAGGCGTCAGCACTGTCCTGGGCTGGAAACCCCTCATACCTGTCGAAGACGACAGTTCTAACTCCCCCGTTTGCCCCTCCCAGCAGTCTTCCAGCAGCCGTCAGAGCGAGGTCTCCAAGCTCTCCCCCTCCCACAGATATGAAGACAGCTGGACTGCGGGGGCTTAAGCACTCGATGGGCGTAAGCTTCCTCTCAAACTCCCTTTTGAAGGCTTCCGCTTCGCTCAGAAGTCTCAGTCTCTCCTCCGCCGGGTTTTCCGCCAAAGGTTTCCCTCCCACTAACATAACCTAACCCTAAACCCTATTAGAACTTTAACCAGTTCCCCGGCAGTAGGAAGCCATAAAGCAGGTTTTACACCGGCCTTTTCGACAATAATCTCTTCCAAGCCTGAGCAGGGCAACCCTGAAGCTTGACAGCTCAACCTTCACCTTGCTTTTCCTCCAAGCCTCAGCTATCTGGCCTAGGATGCGCTTAAGCTCTCCTCTCGTCTCACCTTTTAAGCTTGTTATCCCAAGCTTCCTGGCTGCGAGAACCTCGTAGCCGGATGGAAGAGGCTCAGCTTTAGGCAAAGCCTCATAGGCTTCTCTAAGGAAAATCTGGAGGGTGGCAGAACCTATGCCCTTGGCAAGCCCTTTAAGCTTTCCCTCAAGGTCAAGGCCGTTTAAGGCTTTCCCATGAAGCCTCAGGAGGCTTCCCCCGTAAAGCTTTTCCAGGTTTCCAGCCATCTCAAGCAGTTTGTCAGCCGTTTTAAAGTCGTAGCGGGTGTAGCCTCCAGCATCCAGTATTTCAACCAGCCTGTCCCAGCCAGCCTCCAAAATCTTCCCCGGGCTGGTAAGCCCTTCAGCCTGGAAAAGCTTGAAGGTTTTCTCAGCTGTCCCCTCGAAGATGGGCGCCCCGAAAAGGATGGACGCCAGAAACCACTGGAAAACCTGTTTTTCGCTGCCGCTGGAAGGTTTCAACCCAAGCCTGCTGCTGTACAAGCCTCCCAGCTTCTCAGCCAGAAGCCTTAATCCCTCAGCTTTTAAGCCCTTAACCATAAAACATCACTAGGCGAAACATTCCACATTACTGGTTAAACCCTCAGAAGCCTTAAGCTTTCAGGCAGAGTGCGCTGGCCTTCCAACGTTGGAGGGTGGTGAACCCTGAGGTTTGACGCTCATACCCGGCTTAGGCTTAACGGTTTCCCTCAGGCCCGCACCCCTCCAAGCGCTGAACGTCCGAGCTTAGGTTGCTCCCTCCCGGGCCTGGCCTGGTTCACCCGGCGTTACGGTCCCCCTACGGGTAGGTCAGCCGCTCCGCCAGCCCTGGAGGACAGGCCTTCCCAGGGACTCCGCCAAGCCTTCCAGCCGGGCTGGGTGCGTCTCACCCTCAGCTTTCGGCCCGCCGTGTAGGGGTTTTGCGGTCGAGCCCTAAGGCTCTCAGGGGACCCCTAGCCCCCCGCCTAGGTTCACCACCCAAAATAGAATTGGTTTCCCTTCAAGATAAGTTTAAGGTGTTCACGCTTCCGTTTTCCTTTTAAGCCCTGCCATTCCGCCCACGAATATGATTAGGCCGATGATTATTACGACAAGTCCTGCTAGGTAGGGGTAAAGCCATTCCGGCTTGAATATTAGGCTTACCCCTGCCAGCATGACTATGATGCCTACCGCTGTCAGGCTGAGGGATGGAAGGGTTCGCGGTAAACCCGTGGTTACAGGTGTAGGCTTAACGTTTTTAATTCTGATGAATCCCATGAGCAGGAAGCCTACCCCCATGCCTATCGCTCCACCTACCTCAGGCCTGTTGAAAAGCAAACCTAAACCTGCACCTATGAACATGCAGGCTACGAAAACGAGGCCTGAGAAGTGTCTGGCTTCATGGCTGGCTTCTGCCAAGGCTTATCCCGCTTAGATTAGCTTTCTCTATGGTTTTAAGTTTTCCCCTGCTAGGATAGGTTTAAGAGTTTTCAAGGGCTCTCCTTTTCTGAGGCTTGGAAGGGGAGGTTTAAACGGTTTGGCAGCTGGGCTTGAAGGCGGCCTCCAGCAGGCTGACAGAATAGTTATACTGGACTTTGGAAGCCAGTACGCTCATCTCATAGCCCGCAGAATCAGAGAGTTAAACGTTTACTCGGAGCTTGTCCCCCCAAATGCTTCTCCAGCGAAACTTAAATCTCTCAAGCCTAAAGGCTTAATTCTTTCCGGAAGCCCTGCCAGCGTTTATAAGCCCGACGCTCCCACCTGCAACCCTGAAATCTTCAAGCTTGGAATTCCTGTTCTCGGGATATGTTACGGGCTTCACCTGGTAGCTCAAGCCTTCGGCGGAAAGGTTGAGCCTGCTGAAAAACGGGAATACGGCAAAATAGAGCTTTACGTGGACGACCATTCAGACCTCTTCGAAAACGTGGAGTCTCCAACCATATGCTGGATGAGCCATGGAGACCTAGTGTCAAACCTTCCTGAAGAATTCGAAGTTCTAGCTCACACAGCCAACACGCCTACAGCGGCTGTAAGACATAGGAAGCTTAAAATCTACGGAGTGCAGTTTCACCCCGAAGTAGCCCACACCCTGAGAGGACTTGTCATCCTGCGAAACTTCGCCTACAAAATCTGCGGTTGCAAGCCAACCTGGACGATGAAATCCTTCGTTGAGGAGGCTGTGAAATCCATCGGAAGGAAGGTCCCCCCAGACGAAAGGGTTCTCTGCGCTCTAAGCGGAGGCGTGGACTCAACGACGGCTGCCCTCCTAGCCAGCAAAGCCCTGAACGGAAGACTGCTCTGCGTCTTCGTGAATAACGGGCTTCTGAGGAAGGGAGAGCCTGAAAAGGTTTTAGAAACCGTTAAAAGCTTCAATTTAAACCTAGTCTACGTCGACGCTTCAGACCGCTTTCTCTCCAGGCTTAAAGGCGTGGCAGACCCTGAAGAGAAAAGAAGGATAATCGGGGAAGAGTTCGTCAAGGTTTTCAGCGAGGTGGCTGAGCAGCATGGCCCCTTCCAGTGGCTTCTCCAGGGAACCCTCTACCCCGACGTAATCGAGAGCGCTCGAACCGGAAGCCCAGCGTCAAGAATTAAAACCCACCATAACGTTGCAGGGCTTCCAGAATGGATGAAGTTTAAGCTTCTTGAGCCCCTCCGCTACCTTTACAAGGACGAGGTTAGGAAGGTTGCCAGGCTTCTCGGGCTTCCAGAGGAGATTGCAGGACGCCATCCCTTTCCAGGCCCCGGTCTGGCTGCCCGCGTAATAGGCGAGGTTACAGCTGAGAAGCTTAGAATCTGCAGGGAGGCAAGCTACATCGTCGAGGAGGAACTTAAAAAGGCAGGCCTATACGGGGAGGTATGGCAGGCCTTTGCTGTGGTAGGCGACGATAAGGCTGTAGGGGTGCTGGGAGACGAGCGAAGCCACGGATACATGGTCACGGTCAGGGTGGTTGAATCCGTGGACGGGATGACGGCTAACTGGAAGAAGCTTCCCTACGAGGTTTTAGAGCGTATAAGCGTGAGGATAACCAACGAGGTTAAAAACGTAACCTGGGTTAACTACGCCATATCCAATAAGCCTCCAGCCACCATAGAGCCCTGCTAAAACCTGTAGACCACACCTTCCCCACCCTCTGGATACCGCCATAGAATGGCGTTCGAAGGACACACGTGAAAGCAGGCTCCACACTCAAAACACAAGTTCATACCCTTCCACTCGATGTCTTCCCCCTTCATGCTCCAGGAGCCGCTGGGGCATATCCGAACGCATTTCCCGCATCCCGTGCACTTCTCTCTTAAAAGCCTGATGTGAACCCTGCTTTTGCGAACCCTTTTAACCTTGCCTTCGACTTTTCCAGCCCTAGCCATCCACCTTCCAGCCTCAACATAGTTTATTAACTATTTCTAGCGAATAATTGTTAACCTTTAACAGCCCGCAGAGCCGGCATGTGGTAGGCTTGGAGGAAACCTTAACTCTTGACGAAGTCTTAAGCCGCTACGTCTACGAGGCTAGGGAAAACCTTGAAAAGGCGTTTAAAGCTCTACTCTTGGAGCTTAAAAGCCTAACACTTCACCCTCAAGCCGTTTACGCTTTAACCTCTGGAGGGAAGCGTCTTAGGCCTGTGCTGGCGCTGCTGGCTGGGGAGGCAGTTGGAGGAAGCCGGCAAACCCTTATACCGCTGGCGGTCTCCATAGAGCTTATCCACACAGCAACTCTTATCCACGACGACATCATAGACAAGGATGAGCAGCGTAGAGGGAAGCCTGCCCTCCACGTGCAGTGGAGAGATAAGGCGCTTCTAGCCGGAGACCTCCTTTTCGTGAAGGCTGTAAACGTAGCTTCAACTTTCTACGGACGCGACGTTTTGAAGGCTATTGCCGAGGCGTCCATAGAAGCCTGCGACGGAGAGTTCCTAGACGTAACCATGAGGCTTGAGAACTCGTCTGAGGAAGAGGTTATGGCCAAGGTTAGGATGAAGTCTGCATCGCTTTTCAAGGCTGCATCTTGGTGTGGAGCCATGGTTGGAGGAGGAACGCCCAGCGAGGTTGAAGCCCTTAAACTTTACGGTGAAAACCTTGGAGTAGCCTACCAGCTTGCCGATGACTTAAAGGAGGCTGAGGAAGGCTTACATCGTGACCTCAAAGCTGGAAGGCTAACTCTTCCATACCTCCACCTGTATGCCCATGGAGACGGGCGTGTCAGAAGAATCCTAAAAAACGTTTTCGAAACAGGCAGTCTGCCCGCTGGCGACGTTAAAATTTTGGATGAAGGCTTGAAGACTTATGGCTCCTTCAGCCATTGTAAGGGCAGAATAGCTGGCTACGTGGCTAAGGCTGTTGAAAGCCTTGAGTCTCTAAGGGAAAACCATTACAGGAAGCTTCTGAAGGCTTTCGCCTACCGTTTCACAGGAGTTAAAAACCCTGTTTAAAGGTGAGGGGAGATCCCTGGAAAGCCTAAAGTAATCCTTGTGGTAGGCCCACATGATTCAGGTAAAACCAGAACCATAGAGCTTCTCGCCTCAAAGCTTAAAGGAAAAATCCGTATAGCCACCATGAAGCACGTGCACGAGCTGGACTTCGCCTTCGACCTTAAAGGCAAGGACACCTGGAGGCATAGGGCTGCAGGAGCCGAGGCAACCCTCGCCCTAAGCCGAAGCGAGATAGCCCTCTTTATGAAGACAAGCCCTGACAGGCCCGGCTGGAGCAGGCTGGTCTCCATGCTGGAAGGCTACGACCTAGTTTTAGCTGAAGGCTTCCGGTTTAAGGCTGGAAAGCGGAGAGACGTCTGGAAGATTATCACGGCTAGAAATCTAAAGGAGGCTGAGGAATTCTTCAGGCAGGTTTCCCCGCCGGTGCTTGCGGTGGTAGGCTGGGCTAAACCTTTAAAGGGCCACCTTCCAAGCGTGCCAACGTTGAAGCTTCCAGAGGAAGCTGGAAAGCTGGTAAAGCTTATCCTGCGCAGGGTTTTAAAGAGAGGGTGAAGGCGTAGGCTGCCCCCAAGATTTGAAGGAAACGATTTTAAGTTTTCAAGCCTTTAACCTAAGCGGCGTGTTTAAGGATGAGCGAAAAGCTTCCTGTAGCCTTCATAGAGCTGAGAACCCTGTCACATGCCACTGAGAGCCCTGAAAAAGTTT
>LUCC01000010.1 GCA_001593855.1 Candidatus Hecatellales archaeon B24
GTAGTCAGGCTTAGCGACTTCAAAACCAACGAGTATCGGAAGCTTAAGGGAGGGGAGAAATACGAGCCTCACGAAGACAACCCAATGCTCGGCTGGAGGGGAGTTTCAAGGTATATCAGCTCCCAGTACAGGGAAGCCTTCAAGCTTGAATGCAAGGCCATAAAGAAAGTTAGAGAAGAGCTTGGGCTGATTAACGTCTGGGTTATGCTGCCCTTCGTCCGAACCGCCTGGGAAGTTGAGGAATGCCTGAAAATCCTTGAGAGCGAAGGCTTGAAGAGGGGTAGAGACTTTAAGGTCTGGCTTATGGCTGAGGTGCCAAGCATAGTCTTTATGGCGGACGAGTTCAGCAAGCTTTGCGACGGCTTCAGCATTGGAAGCAACGACTTAACCCAGCTTATCCTCGGAACTGACAGGGACAGCCAGATTCTTCCAGCCATAGACAAACGTTACTTCGACGAGAGGGACCCTGCGGTTAAACGTGCCATAGCCCACCTGATAAAGGTAGCCCACGAGAACGGTGTAACCGTCAGCATCTGCGGTCAAGCTCCATCCGTATACCCAGAGTTCGTGGACTTCCTGATAAGATGCGGAATAGACTCCATAAGCGTAAACCCGGACGTCGTGGTTCAGACTAGGAAGATGGTTGCAAGCGTTGAAAGACGGGTGATGCTTGAGAAGCTCCTCGAGAAGGGCAGAGCGGAAGGCTGAAGGCAACACTTATACCTTTATTTTAAAATATTTTCTATTTCGGATGCTTAAGTTGAATTTACTCAGGATTCTGGAGGAGCTAACTTCAAAGAGGGAGATAGGCCCAGCCCCGGCCTTTGGAGAAATCCATGTGATGGAGGTTATAGAGCTTTTAGGCTCTGAAAGCCCGGTTGGCAGATTTAAGCTTTCCCAGAGGCTGAAAATAGGGGAAGGCTCCACCAGGACCATCCTTAAACATTTAAGGGTTAGAGGAATCGTGGAAGGAACGAGAAAAGGCTACATGCTTACCAAGAGAGGTATGAAAATCTACGGCTTCCTTCGGGAGCATGTCCTGGGACCTCTAGAACTTCCGCAGACAAGCCTGGCCTTCGGAGAATATAACATCGCCTTTCTAGTTAGAGGAGCTGCAGGAGCGGTGAGAATGGGTCTTGAGCAGAGGGATGCTGCTGTGAGAGCTGGAAGCCTTGGAGCCTTAACCCTAGTGTACAGGGATGGAAAGCTTACCATGCCAGGGGTTGAGGAGGGATACGGAGAAGACCTATTGAAAGTTCAGGAGCTTCTCGCCAAGAAAATAGGGTTAAGAGAAGGCGACGTGGTTGTGGTTGGAGTTGGAGGAAGCAAGCGTTCAGCTGAGCTGGGAGCGAAGGCAGCTCTGCTCGAAACCTTGAGGAGGCTTAAGGGTTGAACGTTGAGGTTGAAAGGCTTTCCACGGGGATACCTGAATTTGACAGGCTTCTCGCCGGGGGGATACCGAGAGGCTTCCTTGTAGCTGTAACAGGCGAGCCTGGAACAGGCAAGACAATTTTCTGCATTCACTTCATCGACTGCGGTGTGAAGAAAGGAGACGTATGCATCTACGTGACCACAGAGGAGTCCAGGGATTCCATTCTAAGGCAGGCAGCCCAGTTCGGCATAGACTTTCAGGCAGCCGTGAAAAAGAAGAAGCTGCTCATCATCGACGCCCTCATGGGGCTTGAGGACCAGTGGTCGCTGAGAAGCCTTGAAGTTGAAGAATTACTCGACAAGATTATAGAGGCTAAGAAGGCTTTAGGCTACGGGAAAGCCCGCCTCGTAATCGACAGCCTTTCAGCTTTCTGGCTTGACAGGCCTGCCATGGCCCGCCGCTACTCCTATTTCGTGAAGAAGGTTTTGAGCAAGTGGGATTTCACCATTCTGGCGGTGTCCCAGTATGCTATCACAACTTCCGATGCCTTCGGCTTCGGCGTTGAGCACATAGCTGACGGAATCATAAGGTTCAGAAGGTATGTTCGAAACGGGGTTCTAAGACGCTACGTGATAGTGGAAAAGATGAGGCAGACACCCCACAGCCTGACCATGCATGAGATTACGGCTTTAGATGGAAGGGGACTTGTTATTCTGGGGGCGGCTAAGGAACGCAGGGAAGACGTAGCTCTCCCAGCAAAGGTTATGAGCAAGCTTGCTAAGGCGAAGGCTGAAAGAGAGAAGATTCTCCCAGGCAGGGAAGTGCCGGAGAAGTGACCTCCAACCGGCGAAGCCTAATCCTCCAGCACTACTCAAACCCTAAAGTTCAAAGGGAGATAGCAGACTATTCAACCGGGCGATGGGTTGCCATTCACTGCGACAAAACCGATGACAGAGGAAGAAAAATTCTGGTCCGCTATCAGGGTAAAGCCCGTAGACCCCTGAGAATCGACGGGCCTAGCAGCGTTTTAAGGCTTATTGAAAACTTCCAATGGCTTATGCCACGCTCCATTCACGCCACGGCAAACCTTTACAGGAAGCTTGAGAGCGAGGAGGATGTGGCCTTCATAGACAACATAGCCGCCTGCACTCCAACATGGGACATAGACAACGAGCTGGAAGCTTGGAAGGCAACGAGGGAAGCTGCCAGGGAAATCGTCAGATTCCTCTCCGAAAACGGGGTTTCAGAGTCGGTTTACGTCAAGTTCAGCGGGAGAGGCGCACATGTTCAAGTTCACCCCTACGCCTTTTCTCCAGAGGTCAGAGCCAGACATAACCCTCTGGACTTGGCCTACGCCCTAGTTGAATATGTTAGAGGGAAGCTTCAGCCCAGGTTCGTCGAGCTTGCTGTCAGGCTTAAAGCTCAAAGCCTGAGGGTTGACAACGAAATGGATTTCCAAAGGCTTTTCGTCTGCCCGCTTTCCGTTCACCGGAATCTTGACCTAGTAGCCGTATGCTTGGACCCTGAGAACCTAGATGATTTCGCTCCGGAAGAGGCTAGGCTTGGCAGGGTTAAACGCCACTGGGAGGGATGGAGAAGCCACAGGGTTGGGGAAGCTGACAGGCTGGCTGTTAAAGCATACAACCTTGTTGGAGGATACCCTGGAACCTATGGTAGACCTCGTAGGAGAAGACATCCGCCCCTAGAAAAGCAGATTTGGAGTTTCCTCCAGAAGGCTGAAGAAGCCTAAAATCATATGAGGAGAATGTTTCAGGCTGGAAAGATGGGGAGGGAAGCTGGATGGAAGAGAAAGGCAGAGCTGAAAAACATATTTCACGTAGGGAAGTTGAACATGTGGCATGGCTTGCAAGGATAGAGCTTTCAGAGGAGGAAAAAGAACTCTACACTCAGCAGTTCAACCAGATTCTAGCCTACTTCGGAAAGCTGGCTGAGCTTAACACCGAGGAGGTCCCTCCCGAACTCCATGTGGTAAGCCTCGTTAACGTTTACAGGGACGACAAGGTTAAGAAGCCGTTAAGCCGTGGAGAAGCCCTGAAAAACGCTCCGAAGAAAAGAGAAGAATACTTTGAAGCGCCGAAAATCCTTTAGGGCTTGAGGGGGAATGGAAGCTTTGGCAAGGCTTTTCGAGCTTCCAGTCTGGGAAGCTTCCGGGCAGATTAGAAGCGGAGAGCTTTCAGCTGAAGAATACGTGTCATGCTTCCTAGAAAGGGTTGAAAGGCTTGACGGGGAAGTTAAAGCCTATATTACGGTTGTGAGGGAGAAAGCCTTAAGGCAAGCCCGCCTCGTAGACAGGAAAGTTAAGGCTGGATTGAAGCTTGGAAGGCTGGCAGGGGTTCCTGTGGCTGTGAAAGACAACATTTGCACCGTGGGTATTAGAACAACCTGCGCCTCCCGTATGCTGGAAAATTTTGTTCCCCCCTACGACGCCACCGTGGTTGAGAGGCTTAAAGCCGAAGACGCTGTAATCCTGGGGAAAACCAACATGGACGAGTTTGCCATGGGAACCAGCACGGAAACCAGCTACTTCGGCCCTACAAGAAACCCTTGGAACCTTGAAAGGGTTCCCGGAGGCTCTTCAGGTGGAAGCGCGGCAGCGGTTGCCGCGGGGATGGCTCCTCTATCGCTGGGAAGCGACACAGGAGGCTCCATACGCTGCCCCGCAAGCTTCTGCGGGGTGGTAGGTTTAAAGCCTACCTACGGGCTTGTAAGCCGGTATGGGCTTATAGCCTATGCCAACAGCCTTGAGCAGATAGGCCCCCTAGCCTTCAACACGCGGGACTGCAGCCTTCTCCTATCCGTTATCGCTGGGAGAGACCTACGGGACTCCACAACGCTTTCCGTTGAGGCCGTAGGATACGGTGAAGCCTTGGGAGGAAACCTTAAAGGGTTCAAGGTTGGACTGGTTAAAGAGCTTATGGGGGAGGGAACCCATCCGGCTGTGGTGGAGGCCGTCCAAAGGTTTGCCGGTAAACTTGAAGAGTTGGGGGCATGGATAGGCGAGGTTTCCCTTCCGATTTTAGACTACGCGCTTCCAGCCTACTACATTATAGCCATGTCGGAGGCCAGCTCAAACCTTGCCCGCTACGACGGGATACGCTACGGGTTTAGAGCTGAAGGAGAAGGCTTAGACTGGAGCAGAGAATTTTCAGTTACCAGAAGCTTAGGCTTCGGCCCGGAGGTTAAAAGAAGAATAATTCTTGGAACCTACGCGCTTTCAGCAGGATACTACGACAGGTTCTTCCTTAAAGCCGTTAAGGTTGCAACGCTGATCAGGAGAAGCCTGGCTGAAGCCTTCAAAAAGTTTAATCTGCTTCTGGCTCCAACCATGCCTCTTCCACCCTTCAGGCTTGGGGAGAAAATAAGCGACCCCCTAGCCCTCTACATGTGCGACATCGACACGGTGCCTGTTAACCTTGCGGGAGTGCCAGCCATATCCATACCATGCGGCTTCCATGGGGGGCTGCCGCTGGGAGCACAGCTGATAGCCCCTCCCCTAGGCGAGGAAAGCCTGTTGAAGACGGCTGAAGCCTACGAGAAGGCAGCGCCTGAAATGTTTAGGAGGCCTCCGCTGGGGTGAAGCCTGCTCCAGTTATATTTATAGGAGAAACCAGCCTAAACTTTCTTTGATTCCTCATGAGAAAAACGCCATTCCATTACGGGTGGATTATAACCTTTTTAGGCTTTTTAACAGTGTTAGGGGCGCATGGCTTCGGGAGGTTCGCCTACTCGCTGATTCTGCCTCCCATGAAGGAGGGGTTGAACCTAGACTATTTCCAGATGGGGCTTATAGCTACAGGCAACTTCATCGGCTACCTGACGCTGGCAACCGTTGGAGGACTGCTGGCCAGCAGGTACGGTTCAAGGGTGGTTATATCCCTTTCGGCAGCCCTGATGGGGGTGACCATGATATGGACGGGTTTCTCCACCTGCTTTGAACATGCCTTCATCGCACGCCTGCTGACAGGGCTTGGTAATGGAGGAGCATACCTGCCCGCCATGGCGCTGCCGTCCATATGGTTTGCATTCAAACTGAGGGGGCGTGCAACCGGCCTGGTTTCAACGGGCATAGGAGTGGGCTTCACGCTTTCAGGCGTGGCGGTTCCATTAATCCTGTTGTCGTATGGAGGGGAAGGCTGGAGGTATTCCTGGTACTACCTTGGAATAGCGCTTCTAGCCATAGCCGTAGTGGATTACATCCTCTTGAGGAACAAGCCTGAAGACCTGGGATTGCAGGCGGTAGGAGCAACCGAACGGAGCAGCCCTAGGAAGATGGATGAAGCAGGCTTAGCCTTACGCTGGGGGCTGGTGTACAGGAACAGGGCGGTATGGTTTGTAGGCCTAGTATACTTGATGTACGGGTTCTCATACATTATCTATGTCACCTTTTTCGCCGCTTACCTGCAGACGCTCGGATGGGCTAGGGAAGCCGCCATCTCCCTCTGGTTCACCGTCGGCATCCTAAGCATTCTAAGCGGCTTCATCTGGGGCTGGGTTTCCGACGTTCTAGGGCGAAAGTATGGTATGGCCATGGCGTTCACGTTCCTATCCCTGTCATACCTGCTCTTCGCGGTAGCCCCAACAACGCTTGGACTGTACTGCTCAGCCATCCTCTTCGGCATTTCAGCCTGGAGCATTCCAACGATATCTGTGGTAGCTGCCTCCGACTATGTGGGAGCAGAGTTAAGGTCGGCAGCCGCAGGCTTTGTAACCTTCTTCTTCGGTGTTGGACAGGTTATAGGGCCGGCGGTTGGAGGATACGTTATAGAGGCTACCCAGGTTTTCAGCTATTCCTTTCTGATAGCCACCATAGGCTCGCTGGTTGGGGCTGGAGGGGCTCTAGCCCTCCGAAAGCCGAAGGCTCAAGCTTAGCTCAGGTTAAACAGCGGTTAAACTTCTAACCTTTGAAAGGTAGTCTTTAACTCTTCCAAGCTCCCTTTCAACCAGGCTGAACTCTACATGTTTGTCTTCGAAGACGAGTTCTTGGAGGTCTCGCTCCAAAAGTTCATAGGCGTTTTTAACCTGTTTCACGCCTGCTTCAGCGTTTACGGCTTCCAGGTTTTCCAGCATTCTAAGCCTTTCAAGGCTGCCGCTGGGGTATTCTTTTAGGTGGCAGTATATGAGGGCGTCGGCTGCCTGGTTTAGGGCTTTCAAAAGCTTTGAGGCTATCTCCGTGTAGAGGTAGTCGTCGTCTTCGCTTATGACCTTGCTGAGCAGCCATTCGGCTTCAGCAGCGAAGTCATGGGCGATTTTGAGGAGAAATTCAACCTTGGCAGCTCTTTCAGCCGACATGCCGGGAGCCTCCCCTTACAGAAGGAATGAAGTCTAAGCTTTAATTAGGCTAACGTTTCAGCAAGCCTTAAACAAGGGTAAAAGAGAAAATTAATGTTAGCGGCTGGCGGGTAGCCTATGGCTGAAGGCTTAAAGGTTCTTATAGGGCTTGAAGTCCACTGCCAGATTACAAGCCTTAAAACTAAGCTTTTCTGCGGCTGCCCGGCGGACTATAGGGGGAAGCCTCCGAACAGCCATGTCTGCCCGGTATGCCTGGGGCTTCCAGGAAGCCTTCCTGTCCTGAACTGGAAGGCTGTGGAATACGCTGTTATGGCTTCCCTTGCCCTGAACTGTAAGGTTTCAAGGCGAACCCTCTTCATGCGTAAAAACTATTTTTACCCCGACCTCCCGAAGAACTTCCAGATTTCCCAGTATGACAGGGCTGGAGGCAGCCCCATAGGAGCTGACGGACATCTCGAATTCATGGCAGAG
This sequence comes from Candidatus Hecatellales archaeon B24, assembly GCA_001593855.1. Lineage (GTDB taxonomy): Archaea > Thermoproteota > Bathyarchaeia > Hecatellales > Hecatellaceae > B25. Next base: position 7,154 of record LUCC01000010.1, read on the forward strand.
AAAAAGCGTAAAACCGTTAGGATTAGACGGGTACACCTGGAAGAAGACCCTGGGAAGCTCTCCTATAAGGGAGCCATTGACACTTCACCCTACACGCTTGTGGACTATAACAGGGCTGGAATTGCACTTCTGGAAATCGTCACAGAGCCTGACTTGGAAAGCCCTCGGGAGGCAAGAGCCTTCCTCCAGAAGCTTCGCTCAACCCTGGAGCACCTAGGAATCTTCGATGGAGGACTTGAAGGAGCCATGCGATGCGACGCCAACATCTCGCTGGAGGGGGGTGGAAGGGTTGAAATAAAAAATATCTCCTCCTTTAAGGATGTGGAGAAAGCTTTAAGCTTCGAAGTTTTAAGGCAGAGAGAACTTTTCAGGAAGGGTGCAACCGTTAGGTCGGAGACGAGACACTGGGATGACACGCGGAGGATAACCATAAGCCTAAGAGTTAAAGAGGAGGAGCAGGACTACAGATATTTCCCCGAGCCGGATTTAACCCCCATAGAAATCAGCGAGGAAACCATTGAGAGGCTTCGAGGGGAAATGCCGGAGCTCCCAGACGCCCGCAAGGAAAGACTAATCCGCCAGTACGGTCTTCCCGAATACGACGCTGAAGTTTTAACCAGCGACAGGGCTATGGCAAACTTTTTCGAGGACTGCGCCAAAGTCTGCGGTAAGCCTAAAGCCGTGGCAAACTGGCTTATGGGGGATGTGCTTCAAGTGTTGTACAGCCTAAACCAAGACCTATCCGAATCCAAGCTTACACCAGCCTACCTAGCCGAGCTCATAGGACTGATGGATAAAGGCGAAATAAGCATTAAAATAGCTAAGAAAGTGCTTTGGGAAACCATGAAAACGGGGAAGCCTCCCTCCTCCATAGTTGAGGAGAAAGGCTGGAGAAGGCTGGCAGACGAAGCCAAGCTTAGAAGCATCGTCGAAAAAGTTTTCACCGGAAACCCTAAAGCCGTTGAAGATGCCCTCCAAGACCCTAAGGCAGCCCACTTCCTCATAGGGAAAGTTATGGAGGAAACCAGAGGGATGGCTGACCCTGAAATCACCTACCGGCTTGTCCGGGAAAAACTGGAGAAGCTGAAAGGGGAGAGCCGGTGAAGCTTCGAGAAGTCTTTTTCGCAACCTCCAACAGGGGTAAATTCATGGAGGTTGAAGCCTTAGCCTCCCAGTTCGGCTTGAAAGTCAGGATGGCCCCCTTAAAACCCTTGGAAATCCAGCATGAAAACCTTGCGGAGGTAGCTAAACACGCGGTTAGACAGGTTTTGAGGAGGCTTAAGGCTCCAGTTTTCGTTGAGGACGCAGGCCTCTTCATTGAAGCCCTAAACGGGTTTCCAGGCCCCTACTCCTCCTACGTCTATAAAACCCTCGGCGTCAAAGGAGTTCTCAAACTGTTGGAGGGAAACAGCAACAGGAAAGCCTACTTCCTTTCAGCCATAGCCTTCGCAAAGCCTAGGTTGAAGGTTAAAGTCTTCCTCGGCAGAAGCGACGGCGTCATAGGCTGGGAGGCTAAGGGGGAAAGCGGCTTCGGCTTCGACCCCATCTTCCACCCTGAAGGCTTAAGGCAGACCTTCGCTGAGATGGGCTTGAAAGACAAAAACAGGTATTCGCATAGGGCTAAAGCCTTCAGGAAGCTTGCGGAGTGGCTGCTGAGAAATTAGTCTCCCTCCTCCACTACGGCTTTTATGGGTGGAGTTTTAAGTCTTCCCACATCCCTCTCTTCAGGTTCACTTTCCAGAATGGAAATCCAAGCCATAAGCTCGTCAACCTTCTCCTCAGACTCCCTTCTAGAGGCTTTCAGGCCTCCAGCCTTCTTCAAGTTCTCTCCCCTCAGACGTAAAGTTTTAGCAGGGAGAACAGTTAAAGGTTATATTCCGGACCTGTAAGCCATGAGCAGGTAGACAGTTACGTCCAGCATGAACTCGCCGAACCTTTCTCCGGCGAACTTTCTGACAGCCTCTCCACTTTGAAGTTTCCCGTTAAAGTAATAATGGGATATAGCTTTTCTGACGCCTAGGTCGTCGGCGGGGATTACGTTTAACCCCATGGAAGCTGCCATCACAAGCTCAGCTGACCATCTACCTAAACCCTTGAAAGCCGTGAGGCGGCTGACTATTTCCTCCCGGCTTAGCCCGTGAAGCTCTTCAGGGTTAAAGTTTCCCAGCGAGACCTCCTTGGAGAAGGCTTTAATGTATTCAGCCTTCCTTCTGCTAAGCCCGCAGTCTCTAAGCTCCTTAACCCCGGCTTCTGCAAGAGTTTCAGCGCTAGGGAAACTGTAGACTTTCTCCCCTAGGAAAAAGGTGTACTCGCCGAACCTTTCGACCAGGTTTGCTGTTAGATGTTCAGCAACCCTCAGCGAAATTTGCTGCTGAATTATGGCTTTCACAATCCCCTCGTAAAGGTTTGCAGCCATAAGGCCTGCCCTGCCGAATCCGTGGAGGCAACGCTTAACCTTTCTGAGAACCCTGTCTCTCCCCATGAACCTGTAAAGTTCACGGGGGTAAGCTATCCCGTGGAGGCGGAAAATAAGGTTCAGAAGCCTCTGCCTATGCTTCAAGCCTGCGGAGGTCGTTGAAACCAGCAGCCTCGGCTTTTCAATGCTTCCCTGCGAGCTGACCATTACCGGGATGAGTTCCCCGTTGATTTTGAATGCTCTAAACCATTTTCCTTCCTTAACGAAGGCTGGAGTAGGCCTTTCAGGCAGAACGTTAAACTTAAGCTTCAGATTCCAGTTGAAGGGGAAACTTAAAGGCAGAATCCACCGTTCAGCCTTCAACCACACCAGCCATTAACAGTTACCGTGAAGGCTTCAGCCGCCTCCAAAAGCTGGCAGGATAGCTACGATGTTCCCATCCTTCAGGGGAGCTTTAAGGCCTCCCATTAGGGCTATGCTTTTACCGTCCACCATTACTATCAGGTTTGGCCTAACCTCGCCTTTCTCGAAGACATATTCCACAAATTTCGGGCCGTAGCGTCTTGAAAGGCTGTCTAAGAGCTCTCCTACGGTGGCCTTTGGCGGAAGCCTCACAACCTCCTCTCTCTTACCGGTAATGTCTCTAAGGGTGGTGAAGAACTCAACTTTAACCTTCACGTATTCTTCCAAGGGAGGCCCACCATTAAACCTAGAAGGAACATCAAGTCTTCTTAAGAGTTTCCCCGAGGGAAAGCCTAAAATTCTTATAAGTAACCCGCCCTTTTATTTTTCCGCTTAGGGGAGGCCTTGAAGATGGCACGCATTCACACTCACAGGAGGGGAAGCTCACATTCAACCAGGCCTATAGGCAGAAGACCTCCCTCCTGGTGTACCTATAAGCCTGAAGAGGTTGAAGCCCTAGTTGTCAAGCTTGCCAAGGAAGGACGGCCTCCCAGCGAGATAGGCATCATCCTGAGAGACCAGTACGGCATACCGCTGGTTAAACCCATAACGGGAAAAAGCGTCACGGAAATCCTAGAGGAGGCAGGGCTTGCCTTAAGGCTTCCTGAAGACCTGGCGAACCTGCTTGAGAAGCAGAAGCAGATGGTTAGACACTTGGAGAAGCATAGGGCTGACAAGAAAAATGTTCACAGCCTTCAACTGCTTGAATCCCGCATTCACAGGCTTATAAAGTATTATCGAAGGCTTAACAGGCTTCCACCGGACTTCAAGTATAAGCCTGTCTCAGCAACCTTCATGTAGATTTTCCGTTAAAGGTTGAAGCTGCTATGGCTGGCAGGGTTGAGGAATTCTTTAAAGCCTGCAGTAAGGCTGGAAAGGTTCTGGCATCCCACGTTGAAAACTACGGGTTCATACCTATTTTCACCCATGACGACCCAGACGGCCTGACAGCCGGAGCCATCCTTGGGCAAGCTGTGAAAAGGCTTGGAGGCTGCTTCCACATCAGGGTTTTAGACCGGGTTACCGAAGGCCTCGTAAAGGAAATTGAAAGCTCAGCAGGCCACAGCCTATACGTTTTCAGCGAGATTGGAAGCGGATACGTAGACCTGCTTAAGCCCCTAACCTCCAAAGGCGAAATTCTCGTTTTAGACCATCATAAGCCCTTGAAGGATGTAGAATACCCGAAGCTAACCCATGTTAACCCTCACCATTACGGCATCGACGGGGCCAGCGAGGTCAGCGGGTCGGCAGTATGCTACTTCACAGCTAAAAGCATAGACGCTGAAAACGTGGACTTAGCCCCCCTAGCGGTCGTCGGAGCCCTAGGAGACCTGCAGGATAAAGACTATGGGAGAAGACTTGGCGGCCTCAACCTTCAAGTGGTTGAAGACGCTGAGAAAGCTGGACTGCTCACGGTATCCACAGACCTAATGTTCTATGGCAGAGAAACCAGGCCTCTTCACAAGGCTATAGCCTCCACCATGAACCCTTTCATTCCGGGGCTAAGCGGAGCTGAAGACCGGTGCTACGGCTTCCTGGTGAACCTTGGAATAAAGCTTAGAGAAAACGAGAGATGGAGAACCCCGGCGGAGTTAACCCACGGGGAAAAAGAGAAAATCTTCTCTGAAATCACCGCTTACCTGGCTTCTAAAGGCTTCAAGTCAGCCTCCATCTTCCAGCTTATAGGCGAAGTATACACGCTGACCCGGGAGGATAAGCTTACGCCTCTAAGGGATGGAAGAGAGTGCGCCTCACTTCTTAACGCCTGCTCGAAAATGGAGAAGCCGGGGCTGGCTCTCTCCTTATGCTTCGGCGAGCGGGGTGAAGCCCTAGAGGAGGCTCAGAAGCTTTTTAACGAGTATAGGAGAGCCATATCTGAAGCCATAAACAGGCTGCTGGAAGAGAAGGACAGGGTGAAAGCTTTGGAAAGCCTATACTTGGTTGAGGGCTACGGGCTTGTAGACGAGCGTAAGCTCAGCCCTGTGGCAAGCCTTCTATCCTCCTCCGACACGCTGGGGCAGGATAAGCCCATGATGGTTGTAACCGAAACCGGGGAGGGTGAAGTGAAGGTTTCAGCCCGGACCAGTCGAACCCTGGCAAGCCGGGGAGTGAACCTTGGCGAAATTTTAAGGGTGGCAGCTGAAGCTGTTGGAGGCAGAGGTGGAGGGCACAGCGTGGCTGCGGGGGCAACCCTTCCAAGAGAAGCCTTTGAAGGATTTCTCGAGAAGGTTAAGCTTATGGTTGGGGAGAGCCTTGGAAAAGGCTGAGGTTAAGGTTGAAGCTAAAATCAGGGTAGACTTTGGAAGCGTGAGGCTAGCGGAGGCTGTGGCTTCAGCTGTAAGCCCCGACAACAGGCCTCTCCCTAGAGGGCTTAAAGTTGAAACTTGGAGGGAGAAAGGAAAACTTTTAGGAGTGGTTAAATGTTCTAGGGGTGTTAAAACCTTCCTTTCAACCCTTGACGACCTGCTTGCAGGCGTTCAAACAGCCGAGAAGGCTGTGGAGATGGTTAAAGGTGAAACCCGTAAAGGTTAGGATGAAGCTTACATGCCATATAAACCTGAGCAGGGAAACCCCTGAAAGCGTAGGCCTCATAGGCGAGCTCGTGGAGAAAGCCAACCGGGAGACGTTTCTCAAAGGAGTCTCAGAAGCCTACAGGGATGAGGCAGCTCGAATAGAAGGGTGGAAGCTTGAAGGCTCCAGGCTTACGGTTGAATTAGCCTCCGGTTCAAGGGTTAGAGCTCCCTCAGCCGTCTTACGCTTCAGGAAGCTGCTTGCCGAGGAGTTAGGTAGAAAATTCAGGGTTGGAGTTCGAGGGGTTGAAGTTCCAAGGCTGACGATTAGGCTTGAAGGCTTAAAGGTTGAAGGAGACGTCCTCCGCAGAATCCGAGGCCTCGAGTATGTTGGAGAGGCTGATGTTGAAGGGGAAACGCTGACTTTAAACCTTAACCCGCTGGGTGAGGCTGAGCTTAGACGTAACGCTGTGGACAGGCTTTTAGGGCTTGTCTTGAAGCTGGCTGAGGAAGCTGGGAGACCGCAGGCCGTTGAAGTTCACCCGGTGGTCATGCAGGGGCCTCAACGCCCGGTGAAGTTCAGGGGAGACCCTGCAAGGGTGGCTGTTAGGCTTGGATGGGTTAAAGAGTTTCCAGGCCGTGGCCAGTGGGTTTACACTCCTCCCTACGTGAGGCTTCTGGAGGCTGTTGAGCAGATTCTCGTGGAGGAGGTTGCTGAGAAGCTTGGGTTCCAGCCTTTCCTGCTTCCGAAGCTTATCCCGTTGGAGGTTATGCGGAGGATGCCAGGCTACTTGGAGGACATCCCTGAAGGCATGTACTACGTTTGCCCTCCACCCAGAGACCCTGAAGCCTTTTCACGGTTCAAGCAAGCCTTAAGGGTTACTGGAACCGTTAAGAGAGAGCTTTTAATGGAAGCCTTGAAGGAGCCTGACTACGTGCTGGCTCCAGCCCAGTGTGAACCCTTCTGGAACTTCTTCAGCCATGAAACCTTGAGGCTGGAGGACCTACCCTACAAGTTCTATGACAGAGCTGGCTGGACCTATAGGTGGGAGGGGGGAGGAGTTGAAGGCCTGGTACGCGTTCAAGAGTTTCGAAGGGTTGAACTTGTATATTTCGGAAGCCCGGACCAGGTGGTGGAGATTCGAGACCGGGTTAGAGATGAAATCGTGAGGGTGGCGGACAAGCTTCTGGAAATGGAGTGGAGGGTTGTAGCAGCCTTACCCTTCTACATGCGGGGAGGCGAGGTAGGCGACATCTCTGAAAGCAGGAACGTAGCCGCCTACGACGGAAATCTACCTGCCCTACCGTGGTGAGAGAAACGAAGCTGAATGGCTTGAAATAGCCGGATGCTTCATTCACAAGGACAAGTTCGTGAAAAGCTTCAGCATCCGGGAGGCAAAGAACAGGCCTCTCTGGACGGGGTGCACAGGTCTTGGAGTAACCAGGTGGGTGGCAGCCTTCCTGGCAACCCACGGCTTCAACCCTGAAGCCTGGCCTAAACCTGTAAAAAGAAAATTCAAAGGGTACAGGACGCCTAAAAGCCTCCAGTGGCCTAAAGGCCTTGAAGAAACCTGAGTTAAGTGCAGGCTACTTTTCCCCACGGCCTTTTCCGCATATCCAGTTTGTTTTAGGGTCATTTCTGATAGCTGGATGGTGGGGGTCTGCCAGGATTACTTCGAACCACCGGTAGCGGCCGTCAGCAGCCACCTCATAGCTGTTCAAAACTTCTAGGTTGGGAAACTTCTTGGCAACCCTTTCCTCAGCTATCTGCCTTACGCTTTTCGCTCCAGTAACCTTTTTTACACCCATACGCTTGGGGCGGCGTCCTGCTCTTGGACGTCTACGCTTGAAGCCTCCTCTGGGAACCCTAACCCTTACAACCACGTAGCCTTGCTTGGCTCTCCAGCCTAGGGCTCTGGCTCTTGGAAGCTTCGTAGGCCTTTCAACTCTGGCTACGGCTGGCCCCCTACGCCAGCGGATAAGCCTCTGCCTTAAAGACTCTTTCAAAGCAGGATTTCTGCCAGCACCCCTCCAAAGCTGTGAAAGATGAGCGTAGGCTCCAGGCATCAGTCTAACACCAAATCCTTGAAAGGCTTAAAGGGTTAAAGAAGCGGAAGCTTAAAAAAATTGTGGACTTAAGCCTGCTTGAAGAATTCTATCACTTTTCTGGCGGCTGTTATGGAGGCAAGCTTCTGGGCTTCCGAGGTTTGAGCTCCAATGTGGGGAGTGCAGACGACGTTTGGAAGCGAGAGAAGCTTCATGTTTCTCGGAGGCTCCTCCTCGTAGACGTCGAGGCCTGCCCCTCCAAGCCTTCCCGTTTTCAGGGCTTCCACCAACGCCTGCTCGTCTACTATGGCACCCCTTGAAGTGTTTATAAGAATGGCTCCAGGCTTCATGAGAGCTATCTCCCTTTCACCTATCATGTGACGGGTTTCAGGGGTTAAAGGCACGTGAACGCTTACGATGTCGGCTTCGGAGAGAAGCTTCTCCAAGGAGACAACAGGCTCGCAGCCGTACCTCTGCGCATACTCGCTTCTGTCGACAATGTCGTAGAAGATTACCCTCATATCCATGGCACGGCATGTCCTGGCTACCAGGCAGCCTATTCTGCCAAGCCCTATGATGCCGAGGGTTTTACCTCTAAGCCCCAACCCTACAAACTTCTCCTTGCTCCATCCTCCGCCTTTAACCATCCTGTCGGCTTCAGGAAGCCTTCTCGCAACAGCCAGCATTAGGGCGACGGTCAGCTCGGCTACGGCGAAGGAAACAGCTTCAGGCGTGTTCTCAACTTTTACGCCTAACTCTCCGGCAGCCTTCAGGTCTACGTTATCCAGTCCAACCCCAGCTCTAACCACAAGTTTAAGGTTGGGGGAGGCTTCCAGGATTTCCCTAGTCACCTTGGTCTTGCCTCGAACCAGCAGGGCTTCACATTCTTTGACAGCCTCCTTAAGCTGCTCCGGGCTGAGGTTAAGCTTCACATCCACCTTGAAACCTTCACGCCTGAGAAGTTCCAGCCCCTCCTCGCCAAGCCTGTCTGAAACAAGAACTCTAACCATTTTCACTCCTCCAAACCCAAGATAGAAGGCGACAGCAACCGTTTAAAACCCTTAAGTATAAATGTGAGGATGAAAGCTAAACTCTAGCCTTTGATGAAACAATTTTTATAACGTCCCGGTGGCGGAGCAGGTAGTTTTCGCCAAGCCTCCGCTTGGAGCGGGCTTCAACCGCATGTATGAAGCCTTCCGCAAGCTCGCTGTGGATTAGGGCTGCCAGCTGTCTGGCCGTGGTTCCGCTGGGAACAAGGTAGCAGTCCGGCAGAACTCTCCCCTCATGGTCGGTGAGCTTTTCCACATCCTCCACGGGGAAGACGGCTATGCGGCCTAGGAGGCTGAAAATTGCCGTGTTCACAGCCTTCTGAACACCTGTTGAACCATGCCGGCTTAAAACCCTCTCCCTTACCAGGTTCAAAGCCTCCTGCTGCTTCTTTGTAAGGCTTTCCGGCTTGAGAATTTTGAAGTCTGAACTTCCAGGCTTGTAGTCTATCAGCCCTTTTTCGCCAGCTCTCCTCAGGGCCAGTTCAGCTTCGGCGCAGCAGGCCACAACAGGGTAGCCTGAAGTTTTAAGCCTTTCCAGGTTGTCTTCAGCCGGCTCTAAGTCTACCTTGTTCGCCACTATCAGAAGCGGCTTAGCAAGTCTTCTAACCCTGCCAGCGAAGGCTTGGAGCTCTTTTTCACCCCACTGGCCGGGCTTCTTAGAAGCCAAATCCGCCTCCTCTAAAGCCTTAACTATGAACGGCTTCTCCACTTGAAGCCCGCTCAGCTTTTCAGCCAGCAGCGAGGGCAAAGGCTCTCTAAGCATTTCAGCCTTCCGGGCGATTCTATCCCAGTCCTTCCTTAAAACCTGGTAGAACCACATGTCGAATTCTTCGTCGAGAAATTTAACGTCTTCAAGGGGGTCGAAGCTTCCAGGTTTTCCAGGTCTCCCTTCAGCGTCCGTTGAGCCGGAGATGTCTACCACCAGCATGAGGGCGTCAGCTCTTCTAACTTCGTCTAGGAACTGGTTTCCAAGCCCTCTGCCCTTCCATGCTCCCGGAACAAGCCCTGGGCAGTCCACCAGCTTAACGGGAACGAAGCGTATGCCTCCCGTGCAGGCTGAGCCTACCGGCTGGTCTTCAACGCCGAACTCCCGGCATACGCATTCGAGGGTTGCATAGGTTACGCCTAGGTTAGCCTTGGTGGTTGTGAAGGGGTAGTTGGCTATAGGAACCATGGCGAGGGTTGCAGCAGCGAAAAAAGTGCTTTTGCCCACGTTAGGCTTGCCTGTGAGACCCAGCATAGGCGTTAACAGCCTTTCTCACCCCTTAGCAGGCTTGAAATCCAGCTTCAGCCTTCCAGCCACCAAGGTGTCAGCCGGTACGTCCGTGGAAACAGTGATGCCAGGCCCTATCAGGCTTCTGGGCCCCACCTTCACCCCAGGCATTATGCTCACGTTCACAGCTGTTTTAACCTCGTCACCCAAGATTACTCCGAACTTTCTGAGGTCTGAGCTGACTTTAACCCCTTTAATCTTAACCTTCACAGGCTGCTCGTCAAGCCTCAGATTTGCCAGAAGCGTTCCAGCCCCCAAATTGCAGTTTTCCCCTAGAATACTGTCTCCTACATAGCATAGGTGAGATATTTTGCTTCCATCCATCACTATGCTGTTTTTAACCTCGCAGAAGCTTCCAACCTTGACATTCCGGCCTAGGCTGGTGTAAGGTCTAATCCTGGCGAAAGGTTCGACCGTGCAGCCTGAGCCTATAAAGGCAGGTCCTTCAACAACGCTTCCAAACCGGACTGTTGCACCTTTCTCAACGGTGACATCGCCGTGAAGGATGGCTTGAGACTCCACTACGCCTTCAACCTTTCCCTTCCTTTCCGAGAGAGCCCTACGATTGGCCTCTAGAAGGTCCCAGGGCCGCCCCACGTCCAGCCATCCTACACTGGGAACCGTGACAGCGTAGACGCTTCCCTCTTCAGCCAGAATGTTTACGGCCTCCGTCAGCTCTATTTCTCCTCTAGGCGAGGCCCTAACAAGCCTTATGGCTTTGAAGATTGCCGGCTTGAAAAGGTATATTCCCGCGTTAGCCAGGTTTGACCTTGGACTTTCAGGCTTTTCCAGAACCTTCAGAACTCTGCCTTCACCTTTAACTTGGACTACACCGTATTCTCGGGGACTACCCACCTTAACCGTGGCTAAAGCCGCCTTGAATCCTTCCTTAAGCCTTTTCAAGGCTTTCTCCAAGAAGCCTTTAACCATGCCGGATGAAAGATAGAGGTCTCCGTAGACCGTTAGGAACACCCTATTCTTCGTGAAGGATTCGGCTAGGGTAAGCGAGGAGCCGGTGCCCTTAGGATGCTTATCCATCCGGTAGGAAGCCTTCAAACCGAGCCCTGAAACGTCGCAGAACTCTTTAACCTTCCATCCTTCAGGGCTTAAAACCGTTAAAACCTCTCTGACGCCAGCCTCCTTTAAGGCTTTGAAAAGCCATTCTAAGAGGGGGCTGCCGCCTACGGGAAGCATGCATTTAGGCTTGGTTAAGGTTAAAGGTTGAAGCCTGACACCTCTCCCCGCAGCCAGCACAACAGCCCGCATAAGCTTAACCTTCACCGGAAAGCTTCAGGCCGGTCCACGTTTAACTTGGAAGAGAAGGTTGAACTTCAGCCTCCCGTGGGGAGGCAGGTTGAGCAGACTGTTCAGGCATGGATAGAAGCTTAGTTTTCCTTATACCGACGTGCCTTAGGGGGCATATCTTGGTTATCCTGTGGAAGATGTCTGAGGCAAGCTTTCCAAGCACGCATTCTTGAGCCAGCTGGTCGAAGGTTAGCTGCTGCCCTCGCTCCAAGACTACTTCAACCATTATCTCCCTTATGGCAGACTCCTGCGAGAGCCTTATACGCTTCCGGGTGAAGGCTACGGGGAAAACCCTCACCTTAAACCCGTCCTTGGTTGTAAGGTTTACAACGGTGTCAACCCTGCTGCTCCACCTTCTAACCAGGCTTCTCAGATACTCCCTAGAGTACTCATGGCCCTTAAGAACTGTTTCAGCTTTAAGCCCATCAACCTTCACGATTTTGAAGTAGAGCTTAATGTTCATGTGCTGAATGTCCTGTCTGGTGAGGTCGTAGAGGGTTACCTCGACAACTCTTCCGAGAAGTTTTGAAGGATCGTTCGACGGGATTAAAGCTATCTGCTGGCTTCCGAAATAGGGAGGTGAATAAACTGAATACCAGCTTTTAAGCTTCCACTTGTCTCTGACCCTTCCACGCTTCGACAAACCCTTAACACCAGCCCGGCCTGAACTAAACCAAAACTAAGGGAAAGAAACATATAAGGTTTAGAAAACCGCTCCATGACTTCTATACTTCAATTTTGACGATGTAAGCATGAATATTATGCTTAAACCAGCCATGAGCGATGCCAGTATAAAAGGCCAGGAGAAGGTCTGTGTGAGGTCGTGAAGGTATCCGGCTACAGCTGAGCTCAGCATGGCTCCAACCCCATAGTTAATGGTCCAAAGCCCGATAACCGTTCCTGTCACCTCCTTCGGAAAGTAGTCTGCAACGTATGCGGCGTAAATAGGCCAGATGGCGCTGTAGAAGACCCCGAAGATGGCTGCTGTCGCCATCAAAACGTGAAGGTTAGAGCCGAAGCCTACAAAACCAAACAGCGTAAGCATTACCACGGTATTACACAGGGTGATACCAGCTTTTCTACCCAAGTAGTCTGAAAGCGCTGGAATGGCTAAGCCTCCTGGAATCCCGCTGAAAGCCACGATACTTGCAAGCATGGCTGCCACTGCATATTCTATTCCCAACTCTAGGTTAGCATAGGAAACCAGGTATAGCATTACAGTGTAGGTGGCAAAGGAAATAGCAAAATAAGACAGCCCCATCAACCAGAAAACGCTTCCCCTGAATATGCTTCGGTAAACCCCCGCTTTCGGGCGTTCATCCTCAGAATCTTTCGCCACGCCACCCCAAGGTTTAACCTTTAAATCTTCGGGATTGCTTCGTAAGAGTAAACCATTAACTAGGGCTGACGATAGCGCCATAGCAGCGAGGAACTGCCAGCAGAAACGCCACCCGTACCCAACCGCCAGCAGGGGTAAGAGCAATCCCATAACGCCGAATCCCCATCCGTATCCTGTGACTAGGATTCCAAGGGCTTTCCCCCTCCATTTCGCACCAAACCACCTAGATACAACCGTTACAACCGGTGTCCATGTGGCGGAGGCCCCGGCCCCCATTATAACGGCGGAAGCGAAACCGGTTTGCCACTGGTAGATTGAACCCATCGTTAGAGTTCCAATCCCGAGAACGCCGCAGAATAAGGCGATTACGTATCTCCCTCCCATCCGGTCGGTTAGAGAACCTGCAACGGGAGCTATGAAGGCGTACGCAAGAAAATATCCACTGTAGATCAGCCCAGCTTCTCCCACCGACATTTCTAAGTCCTTAATCATCACAGGAAGCAGTATACCATAGCCGAACCTGATTCCGTAAGCCATAAAGACCGTGTAAAAGCCGGAGGCTAAGACAATCCAGCACCAGTGAAAGACGGATTCCCCCTGTTAAACAGTAATGTTGGCGGGCCCGGTGGGATTCGAACCCACGGCCGACAGCTTAGGAGGCTGCCGCGCTATCCTGACTGCGCTACGGGCCCTTTTTTACCGCATATTTGTTGGTGTAAGCGTGGTTTTAGCTTTACGGTTCAAGGGCTTTAAGTGTTCGGGAGCCTACTCGAATTTTATTTTTCCGGTTTCGGTTATGGCTACCTTGTATAGGGTGGACCACTGGAAGAGAGACCAGGCGGGGGTGAACTTCCAAGAGGATAGCGACACGATGCCGTCTACGGGCACGATGGTTTTATATCCTCTCTGGGCGCATCCTACCACGGTGCAGTAAACGCAGATGTTGGAAACAGCGCCTGTTACGATGCAGGTGTCCACGTTCAGCTCTTCCAGCGTTTCCTCCATTTCGTTGGGCTTGTAGGCGGCGTAAAAACAGTCGTAGGAAACAGTTTTTCCACCCTTACGGATGACCTTGTCGTCTGGTTCTGGAACCAGCTCTGAAATTTCCATTTGACCCCAGGTTGGCTTGTCAACTTCTTTCTCTTTTTCAACGAGGCAGTGGGGCCCCCATATTTTAAATTCCGGGTCGTCAGGGTAATGGTAGTCTTGCGTGTAGACAACCTTCATGCCTTTAGGTTTGCCCCGGTCTTTGAGGGCTTTTATTTTTAGGGCTACAGCCGTTATGGCTTCTTCCCCAGCCTTTTCCGTGGGGCCGAGTTTGCCTCCCACCCTGCAGAAGTCGTTCTGCATGTCCACGATTATCAGAGCAGTCTTCGCAGGGATTAGGGAAGCCTCCACAATTTTTACGGGTGGAGGAAGCCTGCTTTTTAAATCCTCAATCTGAGACAGGGCATCGGCAAGCCTGCTCTTTAACGCTTCCAGCTCGCTAGCTGGCTTCCCAAAGGTGTTCCCATCGACGCCTGTACCCATGCTTGCGGCCACCTCAGCGACAATGGTTGCTGAAGGAAGCCTAATGAATGTTTCTTCTAGAAGCCTACGTTGAAAACTCTTTTAGCCTGGAAAATAAAAACTATTATGCTTGCTGGCGGGGGTTCCCGAGCCAGGACAAAGGGGCAGGACTTAAGATCCCCCTGCCGGGCTGCGATGGGCTTAGAAATCCTGTGCCGCAGGGCTTCGCGGGTTCAAATCCCGCCCCCCGCACCAAAAACTAATTGAGATTCTTTCATTTTCGCATCATATGCTATCTGATATCATCGCAGTTTCGTCTTTAAGCTGGGAAACTTTTAGAGCTTGAAAGAAAGGTTGACTTTATTTTGAGAGGGTTTAGATATTTTAATTTTCCATGAGCCTGAGGAGTTGACTGAAAAAGAGCTTAGGGAATTAAAGGATAGGTTTAAGGACTATCTGAAGGCTAAAGGTTCAGAATTTGTTGAGTTGAGGAAGCCAGTTGAAGAAGTTTAGGCTTCTAATTCATAGGAAAGCTCTCAAAGAGCTTAATGAGCTTTCAGCGGAAGATAGAGAGCAAATCCTCAATGCTATTTTCACGCTGGAGGCGGACCCCTTTAAGGGAGATATTAAGCCCATTAAGGGTTTAAAAGGAGTGTTCTTAGAGTTGGAGACTATAGAACGGCTTTCACAGTAAATTTTAAGGAAAATGAGGTGGCCATCTTAAAAATCGCTAAACGAAAAACATTTTATCGTGAAATTAGAAGGTAGAAACTTCGTGGATTCGAATCTCGTCATGGAGAATTTTTGCGGTGAAAGCTTTAAATGCATTCTTGCTGAAGAATGCTTGAAAAATTACTTTAATGATTAAAATTTTTCAGACAGAAATTAAAGCTTAAAGCTCTTAAGTGTATTTTTGAGGCAGGCTGGAGGAGTGTAGATGGTATTTGAGCTTTCAAGGAAGGTAGGCGTAATTAAGGTTTCCGGAATTAGAAAGCTCTTCGAACTCGCCTCCAAAATGGAAGACGTAATTAACCTTGGGCTGGGCGAGCCGGACTTTAACACTCCGGAACATATTAAAGCTGCCGCTAAAAGAGCGTTGGACGAGAACTTCACCCACTACACGCCTAACGTCGGCATACCGGAGCTAAGAGAAGCCATAGCGGAAAAACTCAAGCGTGAAAACAGGATTGACGTTAACCCTGAAAGAGAGGTGATGGTGACAAACGGGGCGACGCAGGCTTTAACCCTGTCCATCCTCGCCATATTAAACGAGGGAGACGAAGTTCTCATTCCAAGCCCCACCTTCGTATCCTACAGTGCCGCCGTAATTTTCGCGGGGGGAGTGCCCGTTGAAGTTGAAACAAGGGAGGAAGAAGAGTTCAGGGTTAACGTCGACGAGCTTGAAAAACATGTAAGCAAGAAAACCAAAGCCCTTATCATTAGCACACCTAACAATCCTACGGGTTCAATTTTAACCCGTGGAAACCTTGAAGAGCTCGCAGACTTCGCCGTGAAGCATGATTTAATCGTGATCTCCGATGAGGTTTACGAGAAAATCGTCTACGAGGAGCCGCACTGCAGTATTGCATCCCTAAACGGGATGAAGGAGAGAACCGTAACGGTGAACGCCTTCTCTAAGACCTACGCCATGACAGGCTGGCGTCTTGGCTATTTGGCGGCACCTGAACAGATAGTAGGGGAAATAGTTAAACTTCAGATGTACACCGCGGTATGTGCAACCTCCTTCGCTCAGAGGGCTGCCGTTGAAGCCTTGAGAGGCCCTCAAAGCTTCGTGGAGGAAATGCGGAGGGAGTACGCTAGGAGGAGAGAGCTGGTTTACAGTAGGATTAACGGTATGCCCAAGATTTCAGCCGTAAAGCCTAGGGGAGCCTTCTATATCTTCCCTAACATTAAGGCTACAGGGATGACTTCGGAGGAGTTCTCCAGCTACCTTATCCAGGAGGCTAGGGTTGCCACGGTTCCCGGAAGAGCCTTCGGCCGGTACGGGGAAGGATACATCCGAATTTCTTATGCAGCCTCCTATGAGAAGCTTGAGGAAGCCATGGACAGGATTTCAGAGGCCTTAAACAGGCTTCCCTGAGAAGGCTGCAGGAAAATGGTTGAAGTTAGAATTCATTGTAGGGGAGGTCAGGGTGGAGTTACAGCAGCCCGAATAATAGGGCTGGCAGCCGTTAGAGAGGGAAAACACGCCTTGGCTTTCCCCTCCTTCACCGTTGAGAGGAGAGGAGCTCCCGTCATGGCCTTCCTAAGGGTAAGCGAAAACGAGATTCTCGACCGGTCTTTCATCTATAATCCAGATTACGTGCTGATTTTCGACCCGGGACTTGTAACCCATCCCTCCGTGAAGGTAGGGGTTAAAGAGTCCACCTTCTTCCTGGTTAACGCTAAATCCCCGGAGGAAGCTGAAGCTGTGGGGGCTAAACGTTTGGTCGTGGTGGACGCTTTAAGCATAGCCTTAGAGGTTTTAGGGGTTCCCATCGTGAACACGGCTATGTGCGGAGCCTTCGCAGCCGCCAGCCGCCTCGTAGGCATGGAAGCCCTTACGAAGGCGATAAGGGAGTTTTTACCTGCAAAGGTTGCCGATAGAAATGTTGAGGCAGCCTTGAAAGCCTACCGGGAGGTGGAAGCCCATGGGGAAAATGGGTGACAAACTCAAGCTTAAATACGAGTCTTACAGGGAGCTTCCCATAACCCCTCTGATTAAGGCTGGAATTTCTAAGCTGGTTGAAACTCCATGGCATCTTCACGGTAAGCCTCAGGTAGACCAGGCTAAATGTATAGGGTGCAGGCTCTGCTGGCTTTACTGTCCGGAGGGTGTGATAACCGTTAGAAACGGGGAGGTTGAAGTGGACTACGCCCGATGTAAGGGCTGCGGCATCTGCGCCAACGAATGCCCCGTGGAAGCCATAACCATGGTTTTAAGGTGAAAAACATGCTGGTGAGCAGGTTTATAGATGGAAACGCTTCAGCAGCCTACGGGGTTAAACTTTGCCGTCCAGACGTTGTATGTGCCTACCCTATAACGCCTCAGACCCCTATCGTGGAGTATATCGCCGATTTTATAGCTAGAGGCGAAATGGCTTCTAAATACATAACCATTGAGGGGGAGCATAGTGCCATGATGGCTACGGTGGCCGCTGCTTCAACCGGCGTTAGAACCTTCACAGCCACCTCCTCGCAGGGTTTAGCCTACATGCAGGAAGGCCTCTTCTACGCTGCTGGAAGCAGGCTGCCCATCGTCATGGCCGTGGTTAACAGGAGCATGGGCCCTCCATGGACTATTCTAGCAGGCCACGATGACGCTATAGCGCAGAGGGATACAGGATGGATGCAGCTTTACTGTGGAAGCGGCCAGGAAATCCTTGACACCATGATTCAAGCCTACAGGGTTGCCGAGGACGAACGGGTGCTGGTTCCTGTTATGGTATGCTTTGAAGGCTTCGTAACCTCTCACTGCTACGAGAAGGTTATCATACCGGACCAGGAGGAAGTTGACAGCTTCCTTCCACCATACAAGCCCCCCTACAAACTGGATGTGGAGGACCCTCTGATTCTTACAACCTTCGCTCCCCCCGTCCACTGGATGGGATACAAGAAGAAGCATGACGAAGCCATGGAAGCTGCTAAGAAGGTTATAGTCGAAGCCGAAGCCGAATACGCTGAAAGGTTCGGCAGGTCCCATGGAGGCCTATTCCAAGCCTACCGGTGCGAAGACGCGGAAGCAGTGGTTTTAACGGTGGGCTCCCTCGCCAGCACAGCGAAGGCCGTGGTTAACAAGCTTAGAGAGTCAGGCTTCCGCTTGGGCTTGCTTAAGCTTAAATCTTTCAGGCCCTTCCCAGGCGAAGAGCTTAAACAGCTGCTTGAAAACGTGAAGGCTGTGGGAGTTCTTGAGAGAAACTATTCTGTGGGAGGCCGCGGAGGCGCGGTTTTCCTTGAACTACGCTCAGCCTTCTACAACATGGCAGACGGCCCCCGCATCCTAAACTTCATAGCGGGGATGGGAGGCAGAGATGTGACCCCCCTAGAAATCGAAGCTGTCGCCAAGAAAACGCTTAAGGCAGCCCAAGAGGGAAAGAGCGAGAGAGAAGTAGAATGGCTGCTGGGGG
>LUCC01000001.1 GCA_001593855.1 Candidatus Hecatellales archaeon B24
AAGCTTATCTCTTCTAGGAGCCTTCCCCAGCCTTAACCCTACGGAGGATAACTCCCCTCCTGTCTATTTCTCCAGTTCTAATTCTGGCAGCTGAGATGGGCTTGCCGTTTTCGGCTAGAACCTTCTCGAAGGAAACTATTTCCACCGGCTTTAAACCCCTACGCTTTCTCTCTTCGTTTATCATAGAAGCTCTGGAAAGGTTTTCATGGCTTACGAGGACGGCGTCCATTTCAGGGTCTTCGACGGCGGTTCCAAGCCTGCTGCTTATGGAGACTATTTCAGCTCTACCCGCTAGGCCTTCCCTTTTAAGGAAAACCTCAAGTCTCCTCCTACGCTCTTGGTACGGCGTGATTTCCCTCCTCTTAATTTCGGAGGCAAGCCCGTCAGTTGAAAGCCCTAAAACCACTTTTTCTGCCAGCTGGAAGGCCAGCCTTAAAACGTATTCATGTCCCCTGTGCAGAAGGTCGAAGGTTCCGCCTAGGCCAAGTCTTTTGAAGCGTTTACCCTGCCAGCCTGCTTCTTCCCTTTTCAAGGTTAACCTAAAAGCTTCTTGCAGGGCTGTTAAAGGTTTAGGTTGGAGGGGGTTGAGCTGGACTCGTCGGCCTCCACTGGAAGGCTGGGAAACTTTTCCTTGGTTTTCTGCTCAGCTAGGAGGCTGGCGGCCTTCAGTATTTCCGCGGCTTCCCCGCTTAAAGGTTGAAGGTTCTGCTCGTCTAGGGGGGAGGCTGTCCCGAACTCTGTGAGGAGGCTGCCCAGGGATCTGTCAACTTCTCCAAGCTGGTAGGATACGTCTGGGAGGACTTTTTCAAGCCGTCCCTTCAAGGATTTCAGCAGTTTTGACACGGGAGCCATGGCTGCTGCTGTGTCACCGAACTCCCGGATGGTTTCAAGGCGTAGGGCTGCCTGCTCTAGGGCTAACTGGCTTCCCAGAATTATTCTAACCATCTTCCTGATTTCCGAGCATTCGTTAGCGTAAATTTTAGCTCTGCTCTCATCTCCAGTTGAGTAGGCGCCCATACATTTTTCTAGGTACTCTTTATCTCTATGCTCAAGTTTGCTGAGGAACTCGCTCAGCCTATCCCTTATGGAGTTAAGCTTGTAAATGGACTCTTCAACCCTGTGTTTCAGCGGAGGTTTCCTTGCGAAAACACCTGAAATCTTTTCTCCTAGACGGCTGGTTAGAGGCTCCTCTCTATCCCAGCCTTTAATCTTCTTCAACTCAACCCCCCAAAACTTAGACGGAGCCCAAATAAAATAAGGGTTGAACCCCCTTCGGAGGCCGGAAGCCTCCTAGAAAAAGGTTGAAAAGTCCGCCTTATCGCTGTAAAGGATGAAAGGAAAAGCCTCTGCAACCGTCAACATGTCAAAGTTTATGATAAGCTTTCCCCGAAGGGCAGAGTCTTCTAACCGGGCATTCATGGCATTTAGGGTTTCGCGCTGAACAGTATTTTTTGCCGAGGTTTAAAAGGAGAAGGTGGGCTTCAGCTCTGCCTCCTTCCGGTATAAGCCGCTCATAAGCAGCCCTCACCTCATCGTAATCTTTGGAATCTGAAACCTCAAGCCTCCTAGCTAAGGTGAAGAGGTGGGTGTCAATGGGGATAACGGGAGCCTCTGCTGAGAAGGCTAAAACCACGTCAGCCGTCTTGAAGCCGACTCCTGGAAGACCTAGGAGAAGCCTCCGCGCCTCTTCCACAGGTTTCTTTAAAACCTTTGAAAGGCTTCCGTTAAACTCTTCAACGATTTTCTTGGAAACCTGCTTAAGCCTTGCCGCTTTAACCTTGGCAAGTCCGGCGCATCGAATATGCTTGGCGATTTCCCCTTCACCCATTCCGGCAAGAACCCTAGAGCTCAGCCTGCCCACCGCCTCCTCCAGCCTCTCGAAAGCTCTTTCGCTGTTAACGTCGGAGGTATGCTGGCTTAGGATGGCGGCCACCAAAAGCTCAAATGGGTCTTCAAGCCTATGCCTCATAGGGCCGAACCTTTCCCTCAGCTTCTCCAAGATCTCCGCCATCCGTCTCCTCCGTGCAGCCAAATCCTTCATCGCAAGGCCTTCCCCCTTTCAACTTTAATAAGCCATTACTGCTTAATGCCTTTCGGAATGGAGCCTAAAATACGAAGGGAAACCTTAAGCAGGCAGGGAAGAACCTTCACCGTTTACCTCTTAGAATTAGAAAACGCCGTCGTCAGCTTTTTCTTCGAAGAGGAAAAGTTTAGGCTTGGAACCTTGGCTCTAGCTCTTCCAAGAACCCTCCAGCCTCCAGGCCTTGGAAGCTCAAGCATTCTCCTAGGCCATAAAAACATTAACATAGCAAGAATTCTCGCTGAATACCTGTCTTCAAGGTATGGTAAGCTCTCTTTAGCCTCCGTTTTCCTCCAAAAGGAAGCAGATTTTGAGGGAGCGAGAAACCTTCTGGAATTGGCTAAAACCTTGAAATAAGACTTTAAAACGTTTATTTTTATGGGGTTAACCATCCAATTTTTTGGAATCCGAAAAGAGGGCCCTCCGATAGCAAAGTTTAAAGAATACGGAACTGTATCCCTATTGGGAGCTTCTTTGGATGAAAGCCTGAAAAGCCTTAAAGACGTTCAAAACTGGATTAAAACCGTTTATAATGACCCGATAGCAAAAATACTAATAGAAAACAGCAATTTAACAGAAATACAGCTTGAAACGCTCTTAATTGACGTTTTATCCGATTATTTTACAGATAAAGAGATAAAAATCGAGGAAAAAGCTAAATTACGCATTAAAGGGGAAATTAGCAAAGGAGCGTTCAACAGAATTTTAAAACAGGCGAAAAGAAACATAATACACTCAATTTACACCCTAATCCTACTTCAATACCTTGGATTAATAAGCCTGACAACCCTCAGAAAATACCTAGAAATCCCGGAAAAAATAAAAGAATACATGGAAGCCTTAAAAACTGCAAAAGAAAAAGAAGAGGCTGAATTTCTAAGAGAAGAGCTGAAAAAACTCCTAACAACCCTTGCAGACCACAAAAACATTAAAAAAGAATAGTGTGACGTCACATGAACTGTGATATCACGTAATACGCTGTGACCTGTAACGTGATATCACCATTAAAGCCCATTAGAACTAAAAACAAGCTTAAAAAGCCTTATTTAGCCAGAAAAGAAAGCTTTAGAAAAATATCACCTTATGATATAGCAGCTGTGATATCACAACATTTAAATTGTTAAAAAGGATAAAATAAGATTTAGAGGCGGATTAAAAGCTTGTTTCGGGGTTTAATTGCATGTGAGGTGTGACGTCACGTGATTTCTGTGAGGTGCACCGTGATGTCTCATGTGATTCTTTTGGGAGGGTGACATCATGCTTGATATCACATTAGCGTCAATAGTTTTATCCTTGACAAGTCTGGCAGCGGTAGCCTACCTGTATATTGCCTACAAGGGACGCCAGACCCTCGACCTAAAAGGGTTTAACGACCTTTTTCAGGCTTCAACCATGCATTTCATAAGCCGACTGCGCGGGGTTGAGAGCCGCGTGGAGGAGGCCGTGAAGAAAGCAGAGGCAGTGGCGTCAAAAATTGACTTCCTCGACCGCAATTTAGAGGAACGCGATTTCTCGCTTAGCACCTTGGCAGGCAGCCTTAAAACTTTGATGGAGGCGCAGGTTAAGTTTTCAAGGGCACTACGGGATTTTCAGGGAAAGCTTCTGCAGGTGGATGGGCGGCTTAACTCTGTTGAGGCAGCTGTTAAAGGTTTAAAGAAGCCTTCACCGCGTACGCCAACTAGGCCGGTGTTTCCCAAGCCTCCCAGCCCCGTCCAAGGGGAAGTCTCCTTTACAAATTTAAATCCCACCGAGATGGAAGTTTTACGCTTGCTTTACGTCAGCGGGCCTAAGACTGCCTCCGAGGTCAGAGAAGTCATCGGCCGTAGCCGGGAACATACGGCCAGGCTTATGAAGAAGCTTTACTTGGAAGGTTATGTTGAACGGGACACGGAGGCAATTCCCTTCACCTATAAACTGAGCGAGAAAATAAAGAAAAGCTTTGAGTTTTCCGTTAAGAGCCGGAGGGAAGCCGAGTAGCTTCAGCGGCCTTCAATCACTGCCTCCACGTTAAGCTTATACTTTAACATGTTAGAGGGCCCTCTCCTTACGAGAAGCCCTTTATCACAGTATCGGCCTAGATAGGTTGACACCGTGCTGAGGCTTATGGGCTCCTTGAATTTCTCTTCGTAGGCCAGTTGAACATCTGAGGATGAAAACCATGTTAAGGGGAATTTTTCCCTTATAAGCTCAATTATTTTTTTGAATTTTGGTTTGGGAGGCTGGTAGATTTCTCCAGCGGCTTTGAAGGCCTCAGCTTTTTCAGGTCCTGACATCATTTCCACAAGGTCGATAAACTGGATTACTTTGTCTCGGCTGATTGGATGAGTAATTGAAAATGTGTAGTGGTTACCTCTGTCGTCTTCTATTTCGACTTTAACCTTTCGGACAACCAATTCGGACAACCATCATTTCAATCTTCACTATACTATAAAGGATTTGTGAATGTGAAGCAATAAATAATAAACACGGCTTTATAAGTGAAATAGGCTATAAATATTACTCTTAGAGTTTTACAGCTTCACATAAACTGTCGGGGCAAACTCCTTGATTTTCCTGCTTTCTGAGAGTTTCCAGTGGAAATGAAGGGGTTAAAAGGGCTTTAATCTGTGAAGTAAAATATTTCATTGAAATTATGCAGTGGAGGCCCCACCCCTCTGTTTCTACTGGAGAAGAAAGCCTCCACAAACCGATTGCACAAATGATTTAGAATGATATATTTCAACTACAAGATTTTTGTCTGGCTTCCTTATAAGTCAAACTCTAAACTAGGGATGGGAGGCCTCTAGCCCCTCTAAAAAATAAAAGAAATTTAGTGGAGCCCTCTTTACACTGGAAACATTGGGGTCCCCCTTCCTAGGTGCGAAAAAGATTGGTGGACAGGCTTGAAAGTCTCTTCGAAAGATATGTAAGCGAATCCTATATTTTCACTAACCGTGACGTTTTAAGCCATGATTTCATTCCAAGCCAGCTTCCTCACCGTGAAGGAGAAATTCTAAGGCTCGGATCTATTCTAGCTCCATCTCTCAGAAAAATGAAATGTTCCAATGTTTTTATTTACGGTAAAACGGGAACAGGCAAAACGGCTGTTTCAAAATATGTTTTGTCAAGGCTCTCAAAAAAGAGTGAGGAAATTGGAGGCAATGTTAAAGTCTGTTACGTTAACTGCAGAGTTGCTGGAACCGAGTATAGAATCGCTGCCTCCATATGCTCTTTTCTGGGCGTTAACATCCCCTTCACAGGACTGTCAACAGCTGAAGTTTTGAACAGGTTCACCGTCAGAATTAGAGAAGTTAAAGCCCACCTCATCACCGTTTTAGACGAAATTGACGTGCTGGTTAAAGGGTATGGGGACAGACTTCTCTACGAGCTTACAAGAATAAACGAAAATCTTGGAGCAGGAAGAGTTTCCCTGATAGGAATATCCAACGACCTTTACTTCAAAGAACTTTTAGACCCAAGAGTTCTAAGCAGCCTAAGCGAGGAAGAAGTGGTTTTCAAACCTTACACTGCCAGCCAGCTTAAGGACATCCTGCTTCAAAGAGCGAAGCTTGCCTTCAAGCCTGGAGCCCTCACGGATTCAGCCTTAAACCTCTGCGCGGCTCTAGCTGCCTCCGAACATGGCGACGCTAGGAGAGCCCTAGACCTGCTAAGGATTGCCGGAGAGCTTGCGGAGAGAGATAACGCTGAAAAAGTTGAAGACCGCCACATAAAGGAGGCGCAGAAAAGAATAGAGCACGACCGAGTTTTCGAGGCTCTTTCATCACTTCCCCTCCACTCAAAAATAATTCTACACGTACTTTACTCCGCGGATAAGGCTGGAAAGAAAGGGGTGACCACAGGGGAACTCTACGACAAGTATCTCTCAACTTGCAGCCAGCTTGGAGTTGAAAACTTGACCTCCCGGCGTGTGGGTGGACTGCTTAACGAGCTTGACATGCTTGGAGTTGTAAACGCGCAAATAGTCAACCTCGGCAGGTATGGCAGAACCAAGCAGATTAAAATAAAGGTTCCCGCGAAAATTCTTGAGAAGGCCTTCAAGGAAGACCTTTACCTTGGAAGCCTCTTTAACAGTTAAACGCTCTGCCTCCTGCACGAAATAATTCTTTTCGGCGTTACGATGAGGTCCACCCGGCTGTCCCAGGCTTCAACAGGAACCCGGTCCACCAGTTGAAGCTCATGAACGGTTGTAACCACAAGGGCCTGCGGGGAGAGCCCCCTTAAAAGGCTGATTTCCCGATCCCCGTAGCCCCCTCCTTTTCCAAGCCGAAACCCCCTAAAATCAACAGCGACACATCCAGTGATTACCAGGTTAACCTTACGGAGGGCTTCTTGGGCTGCAGGAACGCCAAGCTGGAAGGCGCCCCTAATGGTTGAGGCATACCCCTCACGGCCTCGAACGCTTTCAGAGCTCAGTTGGAGGAAGCCTGCCTTAAGCCTTGGACTCGCCATTATAAGAGTTTTACCGTCGACCAACGCCAGCTGACGCAGGGGCTTCTGCGCCCGATCCGGGTTTGAGAAAACAACAGCCGCTTTTTCCACACGTTCAGCCTCCTAACCCTTTCAGCCGCCTTCTCGGCGCCTTCAAAGTTTGGAATCCTCCCCCGGATAGGCAGAGGAAACCGGGCTGCTCCCGCCTCTTCAAGCCGCCTCCAAACGGCTTCTCTAAGTTGCTGCTTTTCAAGTCTAGGGTTCAACGTGCTAAAACCTTAAATTTCCAATTGAAGTAAAGGTATAAAAGGCGTTTTCCTAACATCATAAATAATTATCTTGCTTGCAGCGTTGTACGACCGTAAGGTGGAAAGCATGATTGAAGTTCGATGGCATGGGCGTGGAGGACAGGGAGCCGTAACCGCGGCGGAAATCCTCGCCCACGCAGCCATAAGAGAAGGAAAATACGCGCAGGCATTTCCATCCTTCGGACCTGAAAGACGTGGGGCTCCTGTGCTTGCCTTCAACAGGTTTGACGACAAGCCTATCTGGGTTCGCTCCGACGTCTACGAGCCCGATGTCGTAGCAGTCTTAGACCCAAGCCTATTGGCGGCTGTCAACGTTCTAGGCGGGCTTAAACCTGACGGGGTAGTCGTAATAAATGCTAGGGAGACCCTAAGCGAAATTAAGGCTCACCTAGGCTTCCAAGGGAAAACCGCCCTGATCAACGCGACAGACATCGCCTTAGAAGTGCTTAAAGTTCCCATCGTCAACACGGCGATGGTTGGAGCTTTCATAAAGGCAACAGGGTTAGTTAAGCTGGACTCGGCGGTTGAAGCGGTAATCGAGAGATTCGGGGGGAAAACTGGAGAGCGTAACGCTGAGGCTGTTAAGAAAGCCTATGAAGTCACAGTTTTGGGGTGAAAGGTTTGGGTGAGGCTAAGTCTGAAGTGGAAGAGAAACGTGAAAGATTGGAGGCGCCGCTTAGGGACGGCTGGAGAAAGCTGCCGCACTCCCTCCTAATCTTCGAACCTGCCACCTCCCTATACTACTATACCGGGGATTGGAGAACCTTCAAGCCTGTCAGAGACCGGAGCAAGTGTATCGCCTGCCTCCTATGCTGGGTTTACTGTCCTGAAGGCTGCATCTACATTGCCAGCGACGGAGGAATCGACGTAGACCTCAACTACTGTAAGGGCTGCGGAATATGCGCGAAGGAGTGCCCGCTGGGAGCTATAACCATGGTGGAGGAGGAGAAGTAGAGATGGCTAGAAGAATCGCTGTGGAAGATTCCCATGCCGTCGCCCTCGCCGCAAAGATGGCCAACGTCGATGTGATTGCAGCCTACCCGATCACGCCTCAAACCCACATCGTTGAAGAGCTGTCAAGAATGGTTTCGGATGGAGAATTCGACGCGGAATACATCAACGTTGAATCAGAGCATTCGGCCATAAGCGCCTGCATCGGGGCTTCAGCCGTCGGCGCCCGCTGCTTCACGGCTACAGCCGGGCAGGGCCTAGCCCTCATGCATGAAATCCTTTTCATAGCGGCAGGGAACAGGTTTCCCATAGTTATGGCTATCGCCAACCGCTGCCTTTCGCCGAACATTAACATTTGGGGAGACCAAAGCGATGTGATGTCGTCAAGGGACTGCGGCTGGATTCAGATTTTCGCCGAGAACGCCCAGGAAATCTTCGACCTAATTCTTTCAGCCTTCAAAATATCTGAGGACGACCGGGTTTTGCTTCCTGTAGCCGTAAACTTCGACGGCTTCTACGCAACCCATGTCGTGGAAAGAATGGACTTACCGGAGGAGGAAGAAGTTCGACGGTTCCTTCCGCCTCACCGAACTGCGAGGTATAAGCTTGACCCTGACCGTCCTTTAACTTTCGGAGCCATAGGCTTTCCTGCAATCCAGTTCGAGCTTAGACGCCAGTGGGAGGAAGCCCTCTGCAACTCAAAGCAGGTTGTAAAAGAGGTCTGGCAGGAGTTCGGCAGAATTTTCGGCCGCCACTACGATGTTTTAGAACCCTACCGGATGGAAGACGCTGAAATAGGCTTCATACTCATGGGTGGAAGCAGTGGAACCTGCAGGGTTGCCGTTGACAGGCTTAGGGAGAGAGGCTTCAAGGCCGGCATGATTAAGCTCAGGCTTTTCAGGCCTTTCCCCAAGGAGGAAATTTTGGAAGCCGTAAGCAGGCTTAAAACCCTCATAACCGTTGACAAGCACATCTGCCTGGGAGGGTTAGGCGGGCCTCTCTTCAACGATTTACGCTCCCTCTTCTACGGCTTCCAACGCCGGATTAACGTTGCAGGCTTCATAGCTGGAGTGGGAGGCAGAGACATTAAAGTTGAAGACTTCGAGCACATGTTCGAAAAGGTGGTTAAGGGGGAAGTTTCCCCTGAAAAACACGTTTTCATAGTTAGAGGTGAAAGCTGATGGCCGTAAGCCAAGAATACTTCAAAACCTTTAGAGACCTCCCACGGGAAGACTGGTTTGTCTGCGGACATCGGGCCTGCCAGGGCTGCGGTGAAGCCATAGCGGTAAGGCTGATCCTTAAAGCCCTAGGCCCCAACACCATCGTGGTTTCCCCAACAGGCTGCCTTGAAATAATCTCCTCACCTTTCCCGTACACTTCCTGGGCAGTTCCATGGATTCACGTAGCCTTCGAAAACGCTGCCGCCGTAGCTTCAGGAATCGAAGCCGGCCTCAAAGTTCTAGCAAGAAAAGGCCTGCTGGAGAAGCAGAAAACTAACGTGCTGGTTCTGGCCGGAGACGGGGGAACCGTCGACATAGGTCTTCAATCCCTTTCAGGCGCCCTTGAACGCGGACACGACTTCCTTTACGTATGCCTTGACAACGAGGCCTACATGAACACCGGTATCCAGCGTTCAGGAGCCACCCCCTTCATGTGCTGGACCACCACAAGCCAGGTTGGAAGGGTGAAAAGGGGAAACCTAACCTGGAAGAAGAATATGCCAGCTATCGTGGCAGCCCACCGGGTTCCCTACGTGGCCACCGCAACCGTAGCCTACCCCTTGGACCTAGCAAACAAAGCTAAGCGTGGAATAGAAACGGAAGGTCCAGCCTACCTTCACGTTTTAGCTTCCTGCCCAACGGGGTGGAGGCTTCCTCCAGAGCTCTCAGTGGAAATTTCAAGGCTGGCCGTTCAAACAGGCTTCTTCCCCCTCTACGAAATCGTAGACGGAGAGTTCAGGGTAACCGTTGAAATCCCCAGACGTAAACCCGTAGCCGAATACCTTAAGCCTCAAGGACGCTTCAGGCATTTAACCGACGAGGACATAGCTAAAATACAGGAGCAAGTTGATAGAGAATGCGCCAGGCTTGGAATCCCCTAAACTTCCTCCATATTTTCTGGTTTAAACTCTTCAAAGGCTTCTGTCATCCCGCTTAGAAACTCGTTTAGCAAGCCCTCATCCTGGCTTAGGAAGCCCTTAGTCAGCTTCGCCAGCCCCCTGTAAAGGTCTAACCTTGCCTCCTCGAACATGAGGTCGCAGAACCCTGGAATCCACACCTTCAAATGCTGCTTTAAAAAGGAATCCTGCATTCCAATAAGGCTTAAAGCCTTCTCAAGGTTTCCTTCCCCCCAGGCTGCAGCCTCCTCCCCACAGAGAAACCTCATGAAATCCAGTTCAAAGCCTAAATGGTCTGGAGGCTCCTCAGCACTCTCAGGAATTTTAACTCCAACCCTGCCGTAAAACAGGGTAACCCCAGCAGCTTCACCGCTTACATGGGCAGACTCGCAGGGAGGTGGCAGCCCGCGTCCTCCAAGCAGCCTATTCCTTTCGGAAGTAACAGCCTCTAGGGCTTCCTCCAAAGTTCTCTCCCTCCACTCACCAATGAACTTTCTTATCAGTCCTAAGCCCTCGTTAAGCTCCCCTGTAATGGTCGGCTGGGTTAGGAGGCCTGAAATTATTTCCTCAAACTCCTGGCTGAAGAGTTCCCTTAGAAACTCGCTGTCTGGAGGCCTAACGTAAAGCTGGCTTAAAAGCCCGTAAAGGCGTCCCCTAGAATTTGCAAGCCCAGAGAAAACCTTCAGGTAGTCCTCAACCTTCAACCTTTCAAACCCTCTAGGGCTGGGCTTCTAAAACCAATAAGTTTTTCCCCTCCACACCCGGGAAGGCTAACCTTTAAACCTTCCAACGGTAGCCTTACCTTAGAAGGAGGCACAGCCAACTTGAGCTTAAACGTAGAACTCCTAAAGGAAATAGCCTCCGAAGTCAGGCACAGGGTTCAACCTCTAATAGGCGTGAAAAAGGCGTGGAGG
This sequence comes from Candidatus Hecatellales archaeon B24, assembly GCA_001593855.1. Classification (GTDB taxonomy): domain Archaea; phylum Thermoproteota; class Bathyarchaeia; order Hecatellales; family Hecatellaceae; genus B25. The sequence goes on from LUCC01000001.1 coordinate 10,798, forward strand.
ACGCTGGGCCGTGGAGCCGGGGGAGACCGAACCAGGCTCATAGACGCCGTAGCTGAAGAAGCGGTTTTCGAGAAGCTTAAGGAGAAGAAGGTTTCCTGCGTGGTGGTAAGCGAGGAGAAGGGTGCAACGAGAATAGGCGGTGGAGGCGGCGGATACCTTATAGTTGACGCCCTAGACGGGACGAACAACGCCCTCAGGGGGATACCCTTCTGCTGCGTTTCACTTGCCGCCGCTGACAGGCCCAAGCTTTCAGCCGTCCACTCCGCGGTAGTTCAAGACCTCTACCACGGCGAAACCTTCTGGGCCCTGAAGGGTGGAGGAGCCTTCCTAGAAGGCAAACCGCTGGCTCCCTCGAAAACTGAAAGCTTAAGGGACGCCCTTGTAGGGGTAGATTTAAACCCGCCCATCCCGGAAGGGAAGGCTGGCAGCCTCCTAAGGCTTCTCAGAGCTGCCAAGCACAGCCGGCATTTCGGAGCTAACGCCTTGGAACTGTGCTACGTGGCTTCAGGCCGTCTAGACGCCTTCGTCGAGGTTAGAGACAGGATGAGGGTTACAGACCTGGCAGCCTCCCAGCTGATAATACAGGAGGCAGGAGGCCTGATAACCAACGAAGCTGGAGGACGCTTGGACGCTCCGGCGAGCACACCCCGGTTTAGATTGTCCTTCCTAGCGGCGGGGAACAAAAACCTGTTAAACCGAATAGTTTCAATTCTCCACGGCGGCTCTTTAAGGCTTAATCCTTGATGTTTTCGAGAACGCTTACCACATTCCAAACACGGGTTCTAGTGTAAGGAGGCATGTTAGGGTCCTGGGAGATCTCATCTAGAATGCCTATGGCGTTGGCCGCCCTAACCGCATGGCTTAAGCTTTGATCCTGAAGTGAGTCCATGGCGTTTTTAGCCGCCCTCCTAATGTTCCTAGGGGTTGTAGTGTCCTCCGATATGGCTTGAAGGATTTCCATGGCTTGAGCTATGTTCCGCTCGTACTCTTCAATCTTCCGCTTACGCCTGGACACGGGTTAAACCTCCCCTATAATCTTGAAAACACGTAATGCCAATAGTGTTCACCACCCTTAAATATTTTAAAATTTACCCTTGAAAGGTAAACGTGAAACCAGCATGCTTTAAAGCGTCCTCAGCGAAGGTTTATTTGAGGCTGAAAAGTTTGGGTGAAGACCTGAAGCGTATGGCTGAACTGCTCAAGACCGGAGCCTCCATGTTGGAGGAGGCGTGCCCCCAATGCGGTTCCCCCCTCTTCAAGCTTACCTCCGGCGAAGTTTACTGTGCCAAATGCGACAGAAAGGTTCTAATAGTTAAGTCCGACGAGGAGGTGCCCTCAGCCTTAACTCCTATGGCGCTTTCAACCCTGGAGGAAACCTTAACCGTGAACCTTCAAAGACTTGAAAAGGCTGTTAGAGCTGAAACCAGCCCAGAAGCCCTGGAAGGCCTCCTGAAACTCGTAAACTCACATTTAGAGGCCCTAGAAAGAATCAGGCGTATAAGAAGGCAGAGCTAGTCTTCCTCTACGTAGCCAGCTTCAATCACCCTTCTAATTCTTTCAGCAAGCTTTTCTCCTACACCCTTAACCCTTGTAAGCTCCTTCCTGTCAGCCTTAAAGACTCCTTCAACAGAACCGAACTCCTTCAGAAGCCTCCTAGCAAGGGTTCGCTCGACACCTGGAAGCCCGGCGACAATGTACTCTTGAATTTCTCGGAGGGTTGGAGGCTTTCCCTCCCTTAAGGCGGGGTAAGCCTTCCCGGCAGCCTGCTCTCTTCTGGCCAAAAGAAGGATTACCCTGGCAGCGTCAGCAGGGTTTCTCACCCATATCACCGGGAGCTTGAAGTCGTAGAGGAGGCTTAGCATGGCGCCCAGTAAGGCTTGCGGCTGAACTCCCGCAGAGGCTTCTTCCCCCTCAACCAGCAGGAGGGCTCTGGGATACGTGGAAACAAGGCTTCGAGCCTGGCTGAAAAGCCTTCCATCCATGAGGCTTCGGGCGAAATCCTCCATCCGCTTACGTTCCACAGCCAGGTCTTGGGAGACCACGTAGTCGGCAACCTGGAGGCTTCTAAGCTCGATGCTGACTCCCAACCTTAGAAGCTCTCTGACCACTTGGCTTCCCCCCTCACGATAGTCTACCAGCACCTTCAACTCCTCTCCTCCACCTGCCCTTCCAGTTTCAAGATAGAAATGGATGGTTTCCTGTTTAGGCTGAACGGCTTCCTCACGTTGAAGTTCGGTTATAGTCTTTCTCATCGCTTTCTCCCTGTGAACTCCAGCCCAGTAGTAGGCTTCGTCGCTGGTTCCCTCAGCCATGAAAATTACAACCTTGCCAGGCTGCCTCCTGCCAACTCTGCCCCGGCGCTGAACAAATCTAACCGCACTGGGGACATTATCATAGAAGACCACCACGTCGGAAGCGGAGATGTCCAAGCCTTCCTCACCCACCTGGGTTGCCACCAGCACGTTGTAGACACCTTCTTTAAAGGCTTCTAAGGCTTCAACCTGCCTCCGCTGGCTTAACCCTTTATCCTCGCCTCTGCTGGCATGTCCCACAAGCCTTACCGCCCTAACGCCTTCAACGCCTTCAAGCTCTTCTTCGAGAAGCTTAGCGGTACTCCTGTAATTGGTGAAAACGATTATTCTCCTCGCACCTTCGGCTAGGAGGCTTCTTAAAACGCTGGGAAGCTTTTCAAGCTTAGGATGCTTAACCCCCCGGCTTAACCCTATAAGGGCAAAGTTTACAGCCTCAACGATTCTCCCATCGGAGAAAAGCATTTTAAGGCTTGTAGGAGGCCTACGGGAGGAAGCCTTATCCTTCAGCCTGGAAAAATATTCGTTGAAGGCTTCTAAGCCCTGCCCTTCCACTAGGGCTAAGCCCTGCCTAACCCTTTTAGCGTTTAAAGCTTCGCAGAGCAGCCTTAAGGCTTCCACGTTTCTCCCTTCAGCCGCCAGCATCCTTCTAAGCTGGCTTTCAGCTTCGGTTAGGGCTTTATAGCTTACCCTGCCTCCTCCCGGCAGGAGTTTACGCTCTTCAAGAAGCTTAATCTTCTCTTCCAAGTATTCCTTCAGGAGCAGTCTGACCTGCTTAAGGGCTCCTTCAAGCTTAACTTTAACCCATTCAACCTTCATCGCTTTAACGTAGGGTCTAACGTCCGGGCTTAGGTCTGTCCGCGCCTCCACGAATCTTATGGACAGGTTGCGTTTAACCTCTTCAATTTGCTCCCTAGTTGAGCCGGGGGAGGCTGTCAGGGCTAGGATAAGCGGGCTGCTGGAACGTTTAACGTACTGCTCGGCTAGGAAAACGTAGGAGTGGTTTCCAACAGCCCTATGCGCCTCGTCGAAAACCATTAAAACCACGTCTTCAAGCCTGAATCTTCCGGCTAGAACATCGTTTTCCATGGCTTGAGGCGTGGTGAAAACAATTTTGGCTTGGAGTTTTTCCCGCTTCTCCGGCGGGGTTTCACCTGTGAGGAGGGTGAAGTCTTCGGCTGGAAGCTTTAAGGTTTCCATGAAGTTTCTGTGGTGCTGGTGGGTTAGAGGCCTCGTAGGAGCTAGAACTACCACTTTTCCCTCCGGGTTTGCCTTAAGCCTTTCAGCGGCAGCCAGCATGGCTATAACGGTTTTACCCAGCCCCGTAGGCAAAACCACTAAGGTGTTCCCTTTAAGGCAGGTGGCAAGGATTTTCGCCTGGTAGAGGCGGAACTCTAAGGTTTCAGGCTTGACAAGCGGATGGGTGAAATACTGAGGCATGCTTCCAGCCTTACCATGATGAGGCCTATAGGAAGTCCGTTAGCTGGGCGGGCTTCCTTTTCTCCTCTCCTTCAGCCGAGAAGACGGCTCCTATTTCACTTTCCACGAGGATAACCCGCTGCTTGTAGTAGTCTTCTATCCCGTAGGCTTCAGCCAGCCACCTGGCAATTTTCAGATATTTCTCTACGGAGCCGCGGTAAACCGTTAAAGCCAGCTCGCCTCCGCAGCGGGGGCACCTTCCAACCAAAGGTATACGCCTGAACCTCGCGTTGCAGCGTTTACAGCGGAAGGCTTGGGAGGCGAAAACCTTAAGGTTGCCTATGATGTCCCTCATGAGGTGGACGCCTAGAACCCGTTTGGCTACTTCCCTCACTTCGACACCTTCAATTTTACCCATAAGCTCCATCTGGCTTCTAAGCTTTTCAGCCATGGTTTTAAGCCTTTTATACGTGTTCTCCCTGACACCCTCGTTAATGTTTGAAACCTCGTGGGCGTACCTGTAGCCCTCATACTGGTCAGGCCTCCCCAGCCGCTGCATAACCATGCTTACCAGCGAAGCTACATGCTTAGGAGGAGGCTCCTCAAGGCTTCTAAGGTAAAACTCTAAGGGGTATCGGGCTGAAAGGTCTAAGCTCCAAACCTGGTCGTCTACTTCCAGCGGGTTTACCACGGGCTGAAGCAGCATAGGCGAGTCCATTAACCCTCCAATCTGGGCTGGAAGATACTGGCGGGAGAAGTTTAAGAGCACGTCTAAGGCAAGCATTACGGAGTCTTCATCGCCGTCGCAGTCCCTCCGCTTAGCTGAAATCCACAGAGGATGCGAATAGCATACGTTATGTTTGGTGAAGCCTATGATGCGGCCTAAAACCCCGCATAGGGTGTGAGGTGAAAGCCCTACAATCAGGTGGCCTACCAGGTCTTCTCTCCCTGCAATCCTGTAAAACCTTGGAAGCCTGTAGAATCTTTCAAGCAGCTCGTCTAGGAAGCCTGCAACCTTAACCAGGAACTCCGCACACTTCTCAGAGACTACGACGTCCTGGACTTTAAGCTCGCAGGTTTGCTCCGGGCTTTCCAAGGGCTTTCCATCCATGTCAACGGTGTATCCCAGCTCTCTAAGCTTTTCCACGGAAACCCCTATCTCGGAAGGCTTGAAATGGGTTAGAGGAGCATTGGTAGAGTCAAACCTTACAGTTCCATCCTTGAAAACGGTTAAGCCGAACTTGGCTCTTAGAATACCTTTTTCAACGGGTTCAGGAATCTTCGCCTCGTTCATTAAGCCTTTAACTCCCTTCACGGTCTCCGGAATGGATAGGCCAAGCCTCTTAGAAGCTCTTTCAAGCAGGCTTCCAAGGTTTACAGGCTGCCTGGCGTAGGCTGCAGCTTCAACCCCGCATTTAGGGCAGGTGGAAGCTTCAAGAGGCCTTAAACATTTCGGGCAGACCTTGACGGGAAGGGTTCTGCCTCCGCAGAGGGAGCATTGAGCGTCGAAGGTTTCAACCCCGCAGCCCGGGCATTTCCGCTTTGCAATTTCAACTTCAACAGGTTTTCCAGCGGCTTCCACCAAGTTACGCTGGAGACCTCCTGCAAGCCCTACGGGGAACAGCACGTTGACAGGAGGCCTCATACGCCTCTCCTTAGCCTTCTCAGGTCTTCCCATCCTTACGCCTACAAACCTCGCATACTTGTCTTTAACTTCGAAGCCTGCTAGGAGGCTTACAAGCTTTAGGGGGGTCTGGCCTCCATCTGCAATAGGCTCAGCTTCAACCCTCCCAATTCCAAGGCAGTAGGCCAGTGGGGCTGCATCCTGGCTTCCAATCAGAATTTTCCCGTGACCTACTAGGTGGGGAACGAGAAGTCTTTCCAGAAGGCTTTTCACCTGGCTGTTTTCCTGAAGGGTTATAGACTGGGCGAACCCGTCTGCCCATTCAATCCTTGCCTGAGCTATAAGCCCTCGAAGAACCAGGATTTCCTCTACCGTAAGGTTTCTCCAGAAGTAGGTGTAGGCCGGGTGGAGGGAAACCTTAAGGCTGGCTGAAAGCTTCAGGGCTTCCTCAGCGGTAGGCTGAAAGCTTAGAGGCTTCTCAAGGAAGGCTTCAAGCCTTCCACGGTTCACCCCTGCCCTCCTAGAAGCTTCCTCCAAGGATTCTCCGCAGGCTTCCTGAACGGCTTTGCCGAGTTCCCAAGCCCACCATTCCTCTACGAAGCTTGAAGGCACCAACGGCTTATCGTTTTCGTAGAACTCAGCGTAGGAGACGAGGAGGTCGCCTAGGAAGAGGATTTTCCCTATTTCACCTTGAACCTTTAAGGCTTCTCCAGGGCTTCTAACCCTGATAACGCTGCCTGACTTAAGTTTTACAATGGGAGGCTCGATGGTTTCAACAGCTCCAACGATTCCTCCTTTACCTGGAAGCTCCAGTTTAAGCTGGGTTCCAACGGCTATGAAGCCTTCTAGGATGGCCATGGTTGCAGGGTGCACGCCTACGCTGGTAAGCCCTGTGTTCCGGGCACGCCCATACCTAAGCCTGAACCTACCCTCATACTTGGGGGCGGGAAAGGAGAAAACAGGCCTTCCGGCGATAATATCTTGGAGGTATCCGGCTTCATCTTCCTCAGCCTTCCCGGCAACCACGTTTTTAAGCCAGTCCCAGCCTGGAAGATTCAGGTCTTTAACAGCTTTCCAAACCTTGGAGGCTCTCCCAGCAATACCGTCGTTTACAACCCTGAGGGCTCCTCCTCGAAGCCCGTTGGTTTCCACGCTTGGAATATCCCGGAAGGTTGAAACCTCTGTGGGGTCCGTCTTTATCCCGGTAACTTCGACGGGAAGGTTGCGGAGCACGTACTCCAGGTTTTCATCGCTTATATGATATTGGAAGCGTCCAACCTCCCGTTCGTAGAGGCGGAGTTCCTCCAAGAAGCGTCCAACCTCATCGTCGCCAGCCCTCCAAGCCTCAAGCCCCATGATACGCCTCACGTAGTCGCCCAGCACCACCACCAACGCCTGTTCTGTTCCACCAGCAGACCTCATGGGGCCTGCGAAGTAAATGGCGAGGTGCGGCCCCTTCCTAGGCTTCCTTTTCACGGTCACCCTTGCTATTCCATGAATGTGGGCTGCAGTCACACCGTCGGTCAGAATAGCTGTTCCCGTCCTAACAGCCTGCTCCAAAGCTTTTTCAGGTTCAAAGCTTCCGAAGGCTCCGTAAACCACTTCCTCAGCTATTTTGAAGGCTAGAAGGGTTGGGGGAAGCCTGCTTAACTCCCTTATACGTTTTCCAACCTTTGGAGGCCCTACGGTGTGCTCAACCCTGTCAGCCAGGTCCCTTGAAATTCTAACCTCCTCGTGGGCTGAGGTTTTAGGGTCAAAGCCTCTAGACTTCGCTTCGTCAGCTAGCTTGAAAAGCCTTTCAAGCTCTCCTTCAAGGTCTTCAAAGTATTTTTGGTAGGCAGGGCTGGCTTTAACCTCTGCCAAAGGCCAGCCCTCCTATCCCAGCTTCCTAGCATAGAAAAGGTCGCTGAACCGGCAGTAAATGTCCACCGGCTGGCTTGAGGGGGATACCGGAAGCTCCGCAGTTAAACCGCAGATGCTGCAGGTGACCTTGGCTTTCCCCGCACCCACGTTCATGAGGACTTTAACGGAGCGGGCGCCGCATCTGGGACATACGAAAACCTTTGGCAGAGTTTTCCTAACGATTTTAACTACCTTCCGCCTACGCCTCCTACCCAACCCGGCTACACCTTCAAGGTCTTCAGAAAAACCTACCTACTTAAAAAGGGTGAGGAGCACATGAAAAATGTTTCCCCAGGCAGGCCTGTTCAAACCTTTGAACAGCCTGTTCTAAACCATATCATTAAGCAGGTTGAACTCCCATATTTAGGCTGGTGAAAAGGGAGATGAGCAACCAGGCAGGATTAAGAAACACGGTTTTAGCCTTATGCGTCGCCGCCGTTGTAATGCTGGCTGTAAGCCTCGCCGTAACGGTCCCCGTCTTCCTATCGTCTGGCAGAGGAGGTCAAGCCTACCCTACTTCAACACCCCAAGCTGCCCCGCCGCCAATAAGCCCTGAAGCCCTAGGCAGAAAAGCGGAAATGGCTGCTTTCCAAGGGGGAGAACAGGTGAAAACCATAAACGTGGTAGGCGTCGGCACCGTTAAGGCTAAACCTGACAGGGCTGTTGTAAGCCTCAGCGTGGTAACCCGTGGGAACACTGCGGTTGAAGCCTACCAGCTTAACACCGAGAAAATGAACGGGGTAATCGCAGCCTTAAAGGAAGCTGGAATCCCCGAAAACAGGATGGAAACCACTGGCTACAGCCTCAATCCGGTGCGGAGCTACCCGAAAGATGAAGAGCCTGTAATCGTAGGCTACGAATGCCGTAACAGCCTGAAGGTTACCCTAGAAGACCTAGGCATGGTTGGAGAGGTGATAGACAGAGGTATTAAAGCTGGAGCCAACCAAGTTTCCTCGGTAAGCTTCACCCTCTCCGAGGAGTCCAAGGAAAAACTGAGGTTTGAAGCCTTATCCCTCGCCGTCAAGGACGCTAAGGCTAAGGCTGAAACCATAGCTGAGGCCGCTGGCGTAACCCTGATAGGCCCTACCTCCATAAGCCTAAGCAGCATTCCCACTCCTCCGATGCCAGTTGTCTACAAGGAGGCAGCCCTTGTAGGCGCAGCGGCGCCGCCTCAAATAGTCGCACCGGAGGAGCTCAGCGTAACCGTGAACGTCAGCATGGTCTACGAGTTCAAGTGAAAGCCTAAACCTTTAGCCGTAAATTTATTTGTTGAAGGGGCTTCAGGGATGGTGGAGGCAGAAGCCGAACTGGAGGCTAAGCTTCGAGGTAAAACCCTCCAAGTCTACTGGCATTTGCTTAAGGCTGGCGGAGGCAGAAGCTTCGGGGTTAGGGAAGTTCAAAGGGCAGTAGGCTTCAAAAGCCCGAGCGTCGCCCTCCACCACCTAGAGAAGCTTAGAGAGCTGGGGCTTCTGTCTAAAACTTCAACAGGCGAATACGTGGTAGCCCGAGAAGTGAAGGTGGGCTTCCTAAAATTTTTTATGAGGATAGGCCGCTTCCGGTTTCCCAGATGCCTGCTCTACGCCGTCTTCACCACAAGCCTCCTAGCCTCCTACGTAATATTTTACCCTCAAACCCTGTCCCTCCATAACCTCATGGCTTTAATCTTCGGCCTCTCAGCCTCAACCATCTTATGGTATGAAACCTTCAAAGCCCTAAAGGAGTCTCCCCTCTGAAAACTGGAACAATTAGCTGGAAAGCTTATAGACTAACGCTTATAGTTTCAGGAGGCACCCCTATTCTTCGGTGTAAGAGGTTGGTGGAAGGCGGAGAAGAGCTGCCTCAGCTAAAAGAGTTATACGAGGAACTGCGGAGGGATGCCGCGGAAATCGTTAGAGACCTTTCCATGGCTAAACAGGTTTACCGGGTGGTAGGCATGGTAAGCGTCGTCTTCGGAGCGGTGCCCATGGCTCTGGGCATAGCAAGCATCATACTGACAACGCTGGCGGAACCATCCCTGTTCAACTGGCCTCACCTCAGCATGGTAATGTCGATAGCAATCGGGCTGACACTTATAGTGCTGGGAGGCATCCTGTTAAACAGGAGCGAAAGCATGGAAAGGAAATACGGGAAATTTGAAGTTTTAAGGAAGATGGATTAGGGTTTAGGAAATTGTCGGAGGCAGCTGTGAAACGCTGTTTACGCTTTTTTAAGGCTATTGGTGAGAAGGGCGGCTCAGCCGGGAGATGGGACCTTATAAAGGTAGCTGGCAACGAGGCTGCCTTTAAAAGATGGGTTGAAGATTTCCTAGTCTACCACGGCTTCGTTGAAGAGGTTGTTGAAGGAGGCAGAACCGTGTACAGGCAGACGGAGAGAGGAAAAGACTTCCAACGCCTGCTTGAAGACCACGACTATCTCATGGCTTTTAGAAGGATAATGGGGAGAAAGCTAAGGGGAATCCTAAACGTATAATGCCAGCCCGGTTTAGAACGGCTCCAAGATGGGTGCGGCTCTAAGCTTGTGGAGGCTGGCTTCAACTTTATCCTTAACTTTTTCAATCAGCCTTCTTGAAGCCCCAGTCTGCCTGGCAACCTCTTGAGGGGTTAAACGCAAGTCTACGAGCCCGTGGAGAACCAAGTCTAAAACCTCATATTTTACGCCCAGTTCACCTTCATCCGTTTGACCAGGCCACAAGCCGGCTGTCGGGGTTTTACCTAGGATTTCAGCTGGGATTCCGAGGTAGGCTGCCAGCTGTTTAACCTGGGTTTTATACAGTCCTCCCAACGGTAGAAAGTCGGCTGCTCCATCCCCATACTTGGTGAAGTATCCCACCAAAATTTCGCTTTTATTCCCCGTTCCAGCCACCAGCAGGTTGAACCTGTTGGCGAAATAGTATAAAATGGACATTCTAATTCTGGGCTTAAGGTTTCCCCACGCGACCAAGGTTTCCCTGTTAAAAATCGGGATGGACTGCTCTAAAGCCTTTACGACAGGTGAAATCTCAGCTTGGAAAAACTTCACTCCCAACCTTTCAGCAAGCTTTCCAGCATCTTTCAGGTCGCCTATGCTGGTAACTCCCTGCTCAGGCATGGCTACCGCGTAAACTCTTCCCGCACCCAAGGTTTTCACGGTGAGGGCTAAAACCGTGGAGGAATCCAGCCCTCCGCTTACGCCGACAACCACGCCTGAAGCCTTTGAGGCTTCCAGAAGGTTTAACGTCAGCCTTCCAAGCCTTTCCGCAGTCTTTCCAGCGTCTATTTTCAGCCTTTCAAGGTTGAGCTCTGCCATGGGCAGCCCTCCATTAACAGTTTAAGCTTTAACAGTTCTTAAACCATAATTAGGCTTGTGGCTGAGGCTGGAGGCAGGCTGCTTGGGCAAGGGTAAACTCATAGTTTTAGAGGGGCTTGACGGCTCAGGGAAGACAACTCAAGCCCTCCTGCTGGCTGAAGCCTTGAGGGCTAGGGGTTTTAAGGCGTGCTACACCTGCGAGCCTACCTACTGGAGGGTTGGAGACCTTTTAAGACTTCACGTTTCAAGGCTTAAACGTAGAAGCCCTGTCTATGAAGCCCTACTTTTCGCTGCTGACAGGTATGAGCATGTGGCCAGGGAGGTAAGGCCTAAGCTTCGCAGGGGCTACGTAGTGGTTTCCGACAGGTACCTACATTCAAGCCTTGCCTATCAGGGAGCTTCAGGGCTGAGCCTCCAATGGATTAAAAGGATAAACTTCTTCGCTCCCAAGCCTGATGCCATCATACTCCTAGACGTTCCAGCTGAGGAAGCCTTAAAAAGAAAGCTTAAAGGGAAAAGGCCTGGAAAAGGATTCGAAAGCCTGTCCTTCCAGCGTAAGGTCAGAAAAGTCTACCTTAAAATGGCTGAGGAGGAAGATTTCCTAACCTTCAACGGCCTAAAACCTGTAGGCGAACTTCACAGGGAAATACTGGGGGAAGTGCTTAAGCTTCTGAGGAAGCATTAACGCCCTCTCAAAACCGATATTTGAGGTGGAGGCAGGCTTCGCCTGTCCGCTTCCAGCCTTACCTGCTCGATTATCCTGCTCAAAAGCTCGTCTAAAGGCAGCCTCCTCGTCCCCTTAAAGTGGAAAACCTGGATTTCAGCTGTATTCTCCTCCGGGAAAACAACTCTTACCCTTTGAAGGTCTCCCCAAAGCGACCTTGCCCTCCCTAAACTCCGCCTGTAATTGGCGTACACTATGAAGTCCAAGCGGGGAAGCCTCCTCTCTTTAAGGGTTTTCCTAAGCTTTCTTGCCTCCTCTCCCCCTAGGAAGGTGAAGTCTTTACCGTCGGCAACTCCCACCTCTAAGGTGCAGAAGACTTCCTCGTACGGAAGCTGGAAGCTCATCTTGTTGAGGCTGATGAAGGCTTCCGACAGCAGCCTTTGAAGCGTTGAAGCCTCAAACTCATAGTAGATTCTGGCGTAAGCATGAACCATTGGGAGAGGATGCTCTGAAACTCCTATCAAACTTTGAGCCACCACTTGAAAGAAGCTTTCCTCCAATACATGAAAAGTTTAAAGTTAATGTTAAACTATTTCTAGCTTGGTGTGTTAGCCTATGCCTATAAGCGTTAGGGTTAGAGACGTTTTAGACCCGAACGTCGTGGAGGTTGATGCTTCCACAAGCATTCTAGACCTTACCAAAACCATGGTTGAAAGATACGTGGGCACCGTGGTGGTTACTAGGGAAGGCCTACCCGTCGGCGAAGTTACCGAGAGAGACATAATAGAAAAGTGCGTGGCTAAAGGCTTAGACGCTTCCAAGGTTACAGCTGAAGAAATTATGAGGTCTCCGCTGGTGACGATTGAGCCTGATTCAAGGCTTGGAGAAGCCATAAGGCTTATGCTTGAAAGCAAGGTTAGAAGAATCTTCGTGGTTGAAAAAGGAAAAATCATGGGAAGCATAACCCAGACAGGCATCTGCATGAACATACTGAACATTGCGGGGGCTCTTCAAGCGCTTTAACCCCCTAAAAATTTTTTCACCCAGCAGGCTTCGGCTTCAATATTATGGCTAGTTGACCGGTTGGCTTCCACACTTTCAGCAGGGCTTGAGGGTTCGTTTTCATGTAGGCGCCTTCTGCAGGGTCGTGAATGTAAAGGTATTCTTCGCTGTATCCTACGGCCACGACGCTGTGCCTGAAGTTTCCAGACATGATGCGTAGGATTACAGGGTTTCCAGCGTCTATTTGGGCTTTAACCTCTTCAAGGCTTAACCCCTCCGAGTATTCAGCTTCCACGTATCTTTGGAGGAAGGGAAGCATGTTCTCGAAGCGGTCGTAGCCCTGCCTGTTAACCTCCTCCTGTGAAACGTTGAAGCCGTAATATTGGAGAACCATGCTGGCTGAGGCCTCAGAACAATACCAAGGCTTCTGCTCCACGAAGGGAACCTTCAAAAGATGGGAGGCTCCTTCAACTTCAGCTCGGCTTAAAGAACCCCAGTAAAGCTTTTCAGGCTGACCCCGCGGAAATTCCACTTTCACGTTTGACGCCAAGAAAAGTATGGCTAAAAGTATGAGGACGGCTAGTAGAAGGGTTCCCCTTGAAACAGGAGTTTCACCACGCTGACTCTTCAAGTGCTTTCCACTCCTTCGGGCACTAGGACCGCTGCCTCCAAAGCCAGACCTGCAGCAGCTTCTTCAGCCCTTAAATTTCTAACATCCTCGAGAAGCTTAGGGTTTTCGGCTGCTAGGGGCGAGGTCGAAAAATAAAATCAAAGGTTCCCCTGCTTCCTCACCCTCCAGAAGCCTCCAGTAACGCTTGGTTTCACGTCTAATTCTTTCAGCTCTCCTACGTTTGAAGGCTTCCAAGTCAAGTTTAGGCTTCCAGAGTTCCCCCGCTTCAGCTACGGATTTCTCGTAGGCATCCAAAACCGTGTAGTCGGCTATGCGGAAGTGAAGTTTCCAGCCTCTGCTGTCAGGCTTAACTCTGGCTTCAACTTTTCCCACGGCCAGCTTTGAGAGGGCTTCAGCAGCCCAGCTGCCCACTGCTATTATAGGGCTGACGTAGGCTGAAGCTATGACGAGGGCTTCCACAGCCTGCAAGGACGCTGAAAGATTCGAGGCGAAAGCCTCAGCCATCTTCCTAAGTTCCTCGGAAGGATGGAAAAGCTTTAGAAGCCTTCTGAAGCCTTTACGCTTCCTAAGCTCGGCCATGGATGGAGGCAGTCCGAGGTCTCGGTATTTGAAGCGTTTAAGAAGCCACTGAAGGGCTGTGTCCACTTCAGGTTTTCCAGCTTCAGCCAGAACAACGCCTCTAAGGTTTTTAACCAAAGCCGCATAGCGGGAAAGCACTTGGAGTTTTCCTCCTGAACTTTTAAAGGGCAAACCAAGTTTAAGAGTTTAGTTTTCCAAAGCTTTCGCCTAAAGTAACTAATTTAAATTTTTTAACTGCAAATATTTTTAGGAGAGGTTCCTTGGAACTGCCAGAGTTCATCCTAACCGGCTTAGTAGTTTTATTCAGCTTCTTGGCGGTTTGGATGATTACTTCACTGGCGATTTTTTTGGCTGGGAGAGCGATTGCAGGCAGCTATGCAACCTTTCCTAAGGCTTCAGCTTTAATCCTCGTGGGCGGCATTCTTATAGGTATAACCTATGGGGTTGCCGCCTTCCTTTTCACTCCTCCCCTCGGATGGCTTGTGGCCTTCCTTGTCTGGCTGGGCCTAGTTAAACATTTTTTTGAAACAGGGTGGCTTGGAGCCTTCGTAATATCTCTCCTCGCCTGTATAATCCTCCTGCTGCTGGTTGCAGGGTTGGTGATAGCTCTAGCTATCATAGAAGTTCATGTGCCCTTCCTGCCTGAAACGCCGGAAGAGCTTCTTCCAACAGTTTAATGAAGGTGGAAGATAAAATGGGTAGAATTGCGACCGCTGCCATAATAGTGCTGCTGGTTTTATCGTTGGGCTTCAACCTGGTAAACTACTATTCAAACCAAGACTTAGAAGGTGAAATTTCAACTTTAAAAAAAGAGTATTCAGACATTAACAGTCAGCTTAAGAGTTTAGATCAGAAGCTTGAAGGCTTAACCGTAACTCCCACCCCGCAGACAGTAACTGTAACCGTTACAGCCACACCCAAGCCCAGTGAAGAGCTGGCTCCCCAAGAAGTTTTCAAGTACGCTGAAAAGTCGGTTGTGCAGATAGTTACCAAGGTTGTAACCCCCTTCGGAGTGGAAGGCGGCCAGGGCTCAGGCTTCATATACAACAGCAAAGGCTACATTATAACAAATAACCATGTGGTTGAGGATGCCTCCAGCATAGAAGTACGGTTCATAGACGGGTCATCCTTTGAGGCTGAAGTTGTAGGGACAGATCCGTACAGCGACCTTGCCGTCCTGAAAATTAAAAACCTGCCGAAAAATGTTAAACCCCTGAAGCTTGGCAGCTCTTCAGAGCTTGAGATAGGGGACACCGTTGTGGCTATAGGAAACCCTTACGGGCTCAGCGGAACCATGACGCTTGGTATAGTAAGCCAGCTTGGCAGGCTTCTGAGAGCTCCAGGAGGCTATCTTATCGTCGACGTAATCCAGACGGATGCTGCTGTGAACCCTGGAAACTCCGGGGGGCCTCTCCTAAACCTTAAAGGCGAAGTTGTAGGAGTTAACACGGCCATAATCTCGCCTACCGGAGCCTTCGCAGGAATAGGCTTCGCCATCCCCTCCAACACCGTTAAAATCGTGGTTCCAGACCTGATCGAGAAGGGCTACCACCCCCACCCGTGGGTTGGAGTCAGAGGAACGGATGTAACGCCAAGCCTTTCCAAAGTCCTAAAGCTTCCTGTTGAAAGGGGCTTCCTAATATCGGATGTGCTGAAGGGAAGCCCCGCTGAAAGGGCTGGGCTTAGAGGGGGGACCACCGTTAAGGTGGTTGACGGCCAGCATATAAGGGTGGGTGGAGACATAATAGTGGGCATAGACAACATTAAAACCAGGGGAATCGCCGACCTCCTCCTATACTTGGAGAGGCACGTTAAGATAGGCCAGAAAGTAACCCTCCACATTGTAAGAGACGGGAAAAGCATGGATGTAACTCTAATTATCGGGGAAAGGCCTCCCCCCTCCGAGTAGCCTTAAAGGAACGTTAGCTTTTATATAGGAAAGGATTACTTGAAAAAGAATACTTGGAAAGGTTTAGGAAGGCTGGGGGAAGGCTGTTGTCGCTGGAAGCCCTTAAAAAAATTAGGGAAATAGAGGAGGAAGCTAAAAAAATAATTGACGAATCCGAAGTTAAAGCCCAGCAGATAATCAGAAAAGCCGAGGAGGAAGCTGAGAAAATTAAGAAGGAAGGCTTAGAAAAAGGGAAGGTTGAAGCTAAAAAAATGGTGGAGGAGGCTGAATCCTCCATAGCGGAGAAGGTAAAGCAGGTTGAAGCTGAAGCTAAAACCCAGATTTCAGCCTTAAAGGAGAAAGCATCCAAAAACATGAGCAAAACCGTGGAAAAAATAGTAGCTGAAGTTTTGGGGGGTTAAACCATGAGCCAGGCTGTAGCGAAGCTTGGAGAAGAAATAATAGAGGAAGCCAAAGCCGAAGCCCAGCGGAGACTGGCTAAAGCCGAAGAGGAAGCCAAAAAAATAGTTGAAGCCGCTAGGGCTGAAGCCGGCAGACTGGTGGAGGAAGCTAAGGCTAAAGCCGTGGAAGAAGTCAGCCTAATAGAGCGGAGAAGGCTGAGTGAAGCCAGAAGGAAGGCAGCCCTCAAGATCCTTGAAGAGAAAAATAAGCTTGTAGCTGAAGCCTTCAAGAAAGCCTACAGCCAGCTGAAAAACCTCAAATTTGAAGCTTACAGCCAAAGCATTACAAGGCTTCTGGAGGCTTCCATACCAAGCATAGCCTCCGAGGAAGTGCAGGTATGGCTTAACAAGCGTGACCTTGAAAGGCAGAATAGGCTGCTGAAAAACGTTAAGCTTCCCAAAGGAGTTAAACTGACGGTAGCCGAAAAACCTTTGGAAACCATCGGAGGCTTCGTCCTGACAAGCCCCGACGGGAAAATAAAGCTTGACCAAACCTTCGAGGTGAGGCTTCAACACGTTGAAAAACTTTTGAGGAAGGAGCTTTCAAAAATACTGTTTGCTTGAAGACCGGCTGTTCTCTACCGAAAACTTCCTTATTCCAATAGCTGTTATCATGTCGGCTTTCACGGAGAGTTTACCTGGGAGACCGCAACCTCTTTAAGCCTTTTCCCTCCATACCGCCATTTAGGGCTGAAACCCTTTGAAGATTACAAGCCTGCCAGACCTCGCCAGGAAGCTTCCAAGCAGGGAAAGAAAGCTTTTCAAGAGAATCTTCCAGGTTGAGGAAGTTAGGGGAAAACTTAGAGTTCCTGAAGCCTTAAAACCTTGGGTTGAAGAAAAGTTTGGCAGCGTAAGCCTGGTTGAGAAACAGCGTGTTGTGAAGGTTACCAACAAGGTCACCTTGGAGGCAGCCTTCTTCAACCAGCTTAGAAGCAGAAGACCTGTGGAGGCTTCGGGGAAAGCCTTAGAAAGCCTTCTAGAAGCCGGTGAATGTCTTTTCTGCAGGCCTGAAACGTTTACGGCAGAAGACGTTTTCGGCAGAATCCGTGGGAAACACGGGGTCACCGCAGCTAATATTGCCAAGTATGACTGCTGGCATGGCCTGGTAGTTTTCACAAGGCATAATCCGCTGGGCTACCGTCGTGAGGAGGTTTTAGACTGTCTAAGCTTAGCCTTCAAATGGTTTAGGCAGGTTAGAAAAGCCGACGGGAAAGCTGTTTTCCCCTTTCTGCTTTGGAACTGCCTCTGGAGGAGCGGGGCCTCCATCGTTCACGGCCACCTCCAAATCGCCGTCAGCCGGAAGGTCTATCCTAAAATAGAATATCTGCGCCGGTGTGCCGCCCGCTACCAGGCGAAATACCGCTCAAACTATTTCCAAGACCTTTTCAAAGTTTACCGGGAGTTGGGGTTAACCTTCAAACGTGGAAGCGTTAGGGTTATGGCAAGCTTAACGCCTGTGAAGGAGAAGGAAGTTATCCTGCTGGCTGATAAAGCCGACACCAGACTTTTCGAAGCCGTATACAGGGTTTTCAAGGTTTACCGGAGGCTTGGAGTTTCCTCCTTCAACCTTTCCCTGGTGCCGCCTCCGATGGCTTCCGTAAGAGGCTGGCAGGGCTTCCCGGTTATAGCTCGAATGGTTGACAGGGGAAACCTTGAGGAGCGCACCTCCGACATGGGGGGAATGGAACTTTACGCGGCAAGCATAATAGCCTCAGACCCCTTCCAGCTGGCTGAAGAGCTGAAGAAAACCTTTAAAGCTTCATGAAGCCGGGTTGGCTTCTCAAAAATACATAAAAATGGCTTTCTCCTCCATTAACTTAGGTATATTAGTAGGCTAAATTTGAACAGGCAGGCTGGGCTCCAGCCTGGTTTGAAGCTTGCTGGTTAAGTTTTGCCTTTCCTCGGGGGAGGCTGAAATGGGAGTATTTATGGTGGTTACGCATGGCAGAAGCTCTCTTGACCTTTACAGTTTAAGGCTTTCACAATATCTGGATGTTCCAGCTCTCCACACAGACATATACCAAGAGCTCTCCAAGGTTTTCAATAGGTTTCTTCCTCCTTCAATCGTTGCTTTCACCTTGAAGTCTCTAAACTTTATTAGGAGGCTTAAGGCGACTCCCGGGGTGCCTCACCTTCCAAACCATCATCTTGGAAGGTTCACCCGCCTCCTGAGGAAGCCTTTCATTATAACAGTTCACGACCTGATACGCTACTTGGATACGGTGGGATATCTCGGTTCGCCTTTAATCCGCAGACCTGGGAAATGGGATGCGCTAGGTTTCACTTTAGACTTTAAAGCCGTAAGAAAGGCTCTCAGGGTGATTGCCCCGTCAAACCAGACCAAAAAAGACCTAGTAAAGCTTCTACGTGTTCCAGAATGGAAAATTAAGGTTATCCACCACGGTGTCGACCGGGTTTTCAAGCCAACCTTCAGTAAGCGTCCATGCGAGGAACCATACATCCTCTACGTTGGCTCAGAGCATCCTAGGAAAAACCTTAAAACACTGCTCAGAGCCTTCAGCCTGCTTAAAAAAGACTCAAGATACCGTAGGCTTAAGCTTGTTAAGGTTGGAAGGGCTGGAGGAGGAGAATGCGATTTCAGAGGAGAAACCATGAGAATGGTTAAAGCCTTAAAAATCGAAAATGACGTAGTTTTCACCGGCTGGTGTTCCTCGGAGGACCTGGCCAGCTACTACAGTCAGGCTGAGGTTTTCGCTTTCCCCTCCGTGTATGAAGGCTTCGGCTGGCCTCCCCTCGAGGCCATGGCCTGCGGATGCCCCGTGGTATCCTCCAACGCAAGCAGTATGCCGGAAATCCTCGGCGGCGCAGCCTTACTTGTGAACCCCTACGATGTTGAAGGTTGGAGGCAGGCTCTTGACAGGGTTTTAAGCAGCGACAGGCTGAGAAGCAGGCTTTCAGCCCTAGGAATGGGTAGGGCGAAAAATTTCACGTGGGAGAAAACTGCCAAGCAGACCTTAGAGGTCTACATGGAAGTTGAAAGGCTTCTCTGAAGCGGGGAGGCTTCACTTCAGGGTTTTTCTTGCGAAGGTTAGGTAGCCTGTGTGGGCTACTGTCAATGTTTCAGGCCTAGTTCTTCCAGCCTCAACTTGGTAGCGTCTGATGAGGCATTCGACGGTTTCCACATCGGTGAAGTCAGAGGCTTTTAGGGTTTCAACGGTTTTCACCACCTGCTCTATGGTTGGGCTGAAGGAGGCGAAAACCCCGCTTGGCTTCAAGGCTTCCCAAGCGTTTTCCACTACAAGCCAGGGGGTTGCCATGTCCAAGACCACGGCGTCCACGTTTTCCTCCTCTATGCTTCGGGTTACATCTCCCTCCTTCAAGGTTACGTACTCCAAGACTCCTGCCCTTTCAAGGTTTCTACGGGCTGCCTCTAAGATTTCTCTTCTGACCTCGTAGCTGTAAACGTGGCCTGAAGGCTTAACCTGGTGGGCTAGGATGCTGGTTAAGGCGGCGCTTCCCGTTCCTGCTTCAACAACCTTTGAGCCGGGTTCTATGCCAGCGTATAAGACTATGAGGGCCATGTCCTTAGGGTAGATTATCTGGGTTCTCCTCGCAAATTTTACGGCGTAATCTTTGGGGAGAGGCTTTAAAGCGTAGAAGGTAACTCCAAGGCTGCTTTCAACCTTAACCCCGTAGGGTCTGCCGATTAGCTTCCCAAGCTTAACCACGCCCTTATGGGTGTGAAACTCTTCGTCAGCCTTAACCCTAACCAGATACTTCCGCCGCCCGTCCAAGTATAGCAGAAGGTCTTTTCCCTCCTCTATGGTTTCCAAGCTTTATAGACCCCTAAAAAATAGTTTAAACCGGAAGCTTTAAGAGGTTAATCTCCCACAGAGCTTCACGAAGTTCTCCAAGACGAGGGGGCCGTCGTTTCCCTCTCCCACCTCAGGATGAAACTGGACGGCGAAGAAAGGCTTAAACCGGTGTTTCACAGCCTGAATTTTGCAGGTCTCCGAGCTGGCATAGTTTTCGAAGGGGCCTTTCAAGTCTAAAAGTTCGTAGTCATGGTTTTCATAGACTAGAAGCTCGCTTCTACCCGGAGCCAGAGGATACTCCCGGGAAAACCTTATCCATGTTAAGCCTACCTCGCTTAGGCTGAGCCTTCTCATCCTACAGCCGTGGCAGTGGCCGAGGATTCTAAGCCCCAAACATATGGCGAGCACAGGGATTTCAGCAAGCCCGTAAAGCCTGCAATACCATTCCAAGTGTTCCCTCCTAGTTTTGCCAGGAATAATGCCTCCTGAAACGATGAGGCCTGCATAGGCCTTCAGGTTCAGGGTTTCCATGGGCTGTTTAACGTCGTAGGCCACGTTCAAGCCTTCCAGCACCTCTAAAAGCTCCTTTAAAGTTTCGCTTCTGTTGTTCAAAACCAAGATTTTCACGTTGAAACAGTTCCCTCCCAGCCTTCTTCAACCGTCAGCCTAATTCGCTCCGCAGCCTCCTTAAGGTTTTCTATGGATGCGGAGTAGGATATGCGTAGGTGTCCTTCGCCAGCTTCCCCGAAGCCTACGCCGGGGCTTGTCACCACATGGGCTTTCTCCGCTAGGAACCTTGCAAACTTGAAGGAGTCTCTTTCCAGGCTTGAAATGTTTGGGAATAGGTAGAAGGCTCCCTTCGGCTTGGAAACCTTGAAGCCTTTAACCCTGCTTAGAGCTTCATAAACAAGCTTTCTCCTCCTGTCGTATTCCCTAATCATCTTGGAAACGTAGGGTTCACCCTTTTCCAGGGCTGCCAGTGCAGCCTTCTGGGAGATGCTGCTGGCGCATACGTTTACCGCACCCCGCAGCTTCAGGATTCCGCTTACAGCTTTTTCAGGGCCTGCCACGTAGCCGATTCTCCAGCCTGTCATAGCGTAGGTTTTAGAGAAGCTTCCGACGACAACGGTTCTCTCCGCCATTCCTGGAAATGAAGCAATGCTGACATGTTTTTCTCCTTCAAAGACAAATCTTTCGTAGACTTCGTCTGAAATCACATAGAGGTCGTGGTCTACGGCTATCTCAGCTAAAGCCTTTAAAGTGTTCTCGCCGTATACGGCTCCCGTAGGGTTGCAGGGGCTGTTAACCATCATAAGCTTTGTTTTACCGGTGATTTTCTTCAGGGTTTCCTCTGGAACGGGGTTGAAGTTTTCTTTCTCCACGGGTATGAGCACAGGTCTGCCCATGGCAGCTATCACGGCTGAAAAGTAAGGCGGATAGTAGGGGCTGAAAATTATAGCTTCATCTCCCTGGTCTACTAGGGCCATGATGGTGGCGAAGAGGGCTTCGGAGCTCCCCCCCGTCACGATGATTTCTCTTTCAGGGTTATACTCCAAGCCCAGGCTGGCTTTCAACTGTTCGGCTAGGGCTTCCCTAAGCGGTTTTATACCTCTCTCACCGGTGTAGTGGGTGAAGCCTTCCTCCATAGCCTTCTTTCCAGCTTCGATTATAGGCTGGGGGGTTGCAAAGTCTGGCTCGCCAATGTTGAGGTATATCATGTCTTCGAAGCCCAGCTTTGCAGCGTAGTCTCTCATTTCCCGGTGGAGAGGACGCTTAATCTGCTCTCCCCTAGAGGCTAAACTCTTCAAGCAGACTTCAACTCCTTAAACATTAGCCAGCTAACCATATTAATTTAGTTTTCCTTGGTGGGAAAAGGTATTTTTATACTTAAAGCGGCGTTTACTCGGAAAGGAAAAAAGGCCTTTTTCCCTGTAAAAGTTTTGAAAATGGTTTACCGCCGTTAAATACTGATTTATATAGCTCGTTGAGTGAATTTCCTAGAGGTCTGTTGGAGATGGCGGCAAGTAAAAGAAAAGCTTTAAAGCGGAAGGTTAAGCAGAAACTTGAGGTTTGGAAGGAGGTTCTGCCTTCCATAGGAAAGGCTGAACTTTATAGGCTTGTTTGCAGGCTTAAACGTCATGCCAGAATTTTCTCCTGCAGGGTTGAACGGGATGGTAAAGTCTCCCTCATCCTCGGTTACACTTCAACCAGGAAGCGTGTTAACACGCGTGTTTTGATTTCAAGCTGGATTGGGAAAAGAAGCTACAATTCTTACAAGCTTTCAAACTACAAGGTGAAAGGCGAACTTAAAAGGTTCACGGTGAAATATCCCTTCTAAATTAACGCGGTTTTCCACCGAAAACCCGTTTGTTTACCTGTTTTTCTAAATCAATCTGTTTTTGAAGCATAAATTTTTTAAACTATAGGTCCAAAAGTATAAGGTTGGGGAGAAGAAAAATGGCTAGAAAGAAAACGGCAAAGAAGAAGACCAAGGCTAAGAAAAAGAAGAAAAAATAGTTCGTCTGGGCAAGCTTACTTCGAAAAGTTAACCCAGAAATCCTAGTTGATTTTTTAGAGGATTTTTCCTCTTTTTATGGACGCTATGTTTTTATGGTGGAATATGAGATGAATGGTTTAGGTGTAATAGTGTTGGAGCGAATTATCGTTAAACCTTCTGAGAAGGTGGAGCCTGTTTACGGAACTGTCACCGTGAAGCGTGGGTTCGCCAGAATGCAGAAGGGCGGGGTAATCATGGATGTTACCAACGTTGAGCAGGCTCAAACAGCTGAGGAAGCAGGTGCCGTAGCCGTAATGGTGCTTGACAAGCTTCCAGCCGACGTGCGGAAGGCCGGAGGCGTAGCCCGCATGTGCGACGTGAAAATCATAGAGGAAGTTATGGACCATATAACCATTCCTGTAATGGCGAAATGCCGGATTGGGCATTACATGGAAGCCAGGGTTCTCGAAGCCATAGGCGTGGACATGATAGATGAAAGCGAAGTTTTAACCCCCGCTGACGAGCACCACCACATAAACAAATGGGAATTCAAAGTTCCCTTCGTGAACGGGGCGAGAAACCTTGGTGAAGCCCTAAGACGTATAGCCGAAGGAGCTTCCATGATTAGAACTAAGGGTGAAGCTGGAACTGGGAACGTGGCTGAAGCTGTGAGGCATGTTAAAGAGGTGATGGGCAGGATAAGAGAGCTACAAAGCATGAACGACGAGCAGCTCTTAGACGTGGCTAGAGAGCTAAAGGTTCCCTTCGAGCTTGTGAAGGAAACCGCCCTGCTTGGAAGGCTTCCAGTGGTGAATTTCGCAGCTGGAGGAATAGCAACCCCAGCTGACGCTGCCCTCATGATGCATCTTGGCTGCGACGGCGTCTTCGTAGGTTCAGGCATCTTCAAGTCTGATGACCCCCTAGAGAGGGCTAAAGCCATAGTGATGGCTACAACCTTCTGGGATGACCCTGAAACCGTGGCTGAAGCCTGTAAAATGGTGGTTGAGAAAAAGTCCATGTCAGGCGTAGACATTAAAACCCTCAAACCCGAAGAGCTCATGCAAACCCGGGGGCAGTAAGCAAGCTTTGAAAGCTCTTCCAGAAGTTAAAGTGGGCGTTCTAAACTTTCAGGGAGCCGTCTCAGAGCATGTGGAAGCCCTAAACAAAACCCTGAAAGAGCTGAACCTTAAAGGGCAGGTTCTAACCGTTAAAACCTTGGAACAGCTTGAAGAAGTTAAAGGATTGGTGATTCCGGGGGGCGAAAGCACAACCATCGGCAGGCTTTCAGCCAAGGAGCTTGCACCCAGAATCGTGGAAAGAGCTGCCAGCGGAATGCCTATCCTGGGAACCTGTGCAGGGCTGATCCTGATGGCTAAAGAGGTTTACGACGCCAAGATTGGCTCCGTAGAGCAGCCTCTCCTCCGCCTGATGGATATGAAGGCTGTTCGAAACTTTTTTGGGAGGCAGGGTGAATCCTTTGAGGCCCCGTTGACCATTCCATTACTGGGGCGTGAACCTTTCCCAGGGGTTTTCATAAGGGCTCCCGTGGTTGAAAAGGTTTGGGGTGAAGCTGAAGCTCTAGCCACCTACAACGGTAAGATAGTTGCCGTCCAGCAGGGCAGGCTTCTGGCAACAGTCTTCCACCCTGAGCTTGCAGAAGACCTGCGCCTCCACAAATACCTTATAAAACTTGTTTTAGACACGCTTTAACCCAAACCTATTTTAGGAAGGCGGAAAATAAACTAAGAAGCGTGGAAGGTGAAACTGGATGGTTGTAATTTACGTGCTAGTAGTCACAGAGGTTGGAAAAGAAAACGAGGTTGCAGGAGAGCTGAGTAAAATAAAAGGTGTAACTGAAGCTAAAACAGTCTACGGCGAATTCGACGTTGTAGCCCGGATTGAAGCTCAAAACCTTAAGGAAGTAGATGAAATCATAACCTCTCTAAGGAAAATTCCGGGGATAATCAGAACCGTAACCCTGATTTCAGCCTAAAAGCTTTCCAAGGCTTTCTCCAATTCTTTTAGCAGCTCCGAGGAGCTCCTATAGGTTTTATCCGGAATCTTCGACAGAACGGTTTTCAGGGGATACTGTTTTCCAGGTTTAACCTCTAGGAGCCTCCACCCGATTTTACTGGTTAAAGCTTTTTTTGAGGCTGGAAGCTTAAGGTTTTTCATTATACGCCACGCAGCCTCCACACCGTAGGCGTCTGTTAAAGGCGGGAAGCTTCCCGTTTCAAGATAAGCCTTAAAACGCACGGCATCGTTGAACATGGCTAGGTTATTGAAGAGAACGTAGGCGGCTTCCACGCCTTTGACGCTTAAAATTTTCCGTTTAAGGTTTTCCAGCTCGCTGTTGGAGTACTCGTAGTAGTAGAGCTTCTCTCCTAAACCGTGAAGCCTGAAGTAGGCTATCCTTGAAACATGGGCAGGCTCCCCAAGGAAGGGGTCAACGCAGTGGACAACTCCAACCTTCGCCAGAAGCCTGCTTAAAGCCTTAAAGTTTTTAGGTTTAAACCATTCAGCCCCCCGGCTTTCCCATACCAAAGTAAGCCCCAAGCTTCCGGCTTTCTCGAAGAGCTTTCCAGCTTTCTCAAGGGTTTCCCCGGTAGGTTTCAAGGAGCCTGGGGTCTGGATTAGAAGGATTCCCGCGTCAAGTTCACGGCAAGTTTCAGCCATGCGTTTGAGGGCTTGAGCTGTCTCCCTGTTCCAGGAAAGCCTGTGGGTGTGGCTTATGTCTTGGTGGGCTTTAACCGTGAACTCGAAGCTTTTAGGGGCTTCCCTCCGCCATTTCACGAGCAGTTTTGAGTCTAGATACCTGTAGAAGGTTGCGTTTATCTCGACGAGGCTTAGGTTTTCATAGTATCTGCTTTTCGACACCGGGAAACCGCAGCATCCAACCTTGACTTCCAAGCTTCCGGGGCCTCCCATAACCGTGAAGGGACGGGCTACTCTTAAATGTAACTCTCAACCTTAATTTTTGGTTGGGGAAGCCGGGTTGACATCCGTTAAGCCTCCCGTAGCCTTAAAGGTTAGAGACCTTGGAAACTTTGCAAGGCTCACCTTAGCCCTTACAGATTCGCCTCCGATAATCTGGCTTTTCAAGTATAAAGGTAAAAGGTATCTGGCAACTTTTTCCGTCTATCTTTCCTGGAAGGGGGATATACCGCTTTTCACCTACGTGGTCCTTAAAGGAAAGCCTGGGCCTTTCCTCGCCTATAAAAGCGACGGAGCCAGAGAGGAATACAAGTTTACCAACAACATTGAAAACCCCCGCTATATTTACGCTCCCATCATAGTTCTAAGGGAAACCTACGACTTCCTTAAAGCTCCAGTGGAAGGAAAATTCCCGGAGCCCTCCAAACCCATTAAAATGGAAGTCGACAGCCTCAACAGCCTCCTGCGCCTCCTCTACCTCATCTCGGTTAGGGAGGGCTCCCTTTTCCCGCTTTGGCTTTTCAAGTCTAACGGTAAGCGTATCCTAGGCGTATGCGTGCCCTTCGAACACTATTACGAGGCCAGCGCGCTTCCGGTTTTCTTCTACGTGAAGCTTGGCAGGAGGCCTCCGGCCCCCTTCATCCGCTATATGACAAGCTCGCTGAAGGGAGAAAACATAGACTTCAGCCATAACACCAGCGACACCAAGTATTTCTACGCGAAAATAATCGAGGTTGAACGTATGCCCCTCTTCCCCGACTAACCCTCCGCCGGAGGCTTCAAAAATGGAGAAGTTCGCAGACAGAATAGTTAAATCCTCGAAAAAGAGGAGGTCAAAGATAATTCTCGCGTTAGACCTCAACCCTTCAACCTCAAACCTGCTGGATAAAGGCTTAAAACTTTTAAGCCAGGTCTCCCAGAGCGTTTGCGCTGTTAAAATTAACAGGCATATGCTGTTGCCCCTAGGGCTTTTCGGAGGTGTTGAAAGGCTTGTGGACTATGCGCACAGGCTTGGGCTTCCAGCCATCATGGACTGTAAGCTTAATGATATAGGTTCAACCAACAGGGTTATGGCTGAATGGTTTTTCAAAGCGGGCTTCGACGCTTTAACGGTTAGCCCCTACGTAGGCTGGGAGGAGGGGCTTGAACCGGTTTTCCGGTTTTCGAAGGAGCAGGGTAAAGGGCTTCTGGTTCTCACCTACATGAGTCATAAGGGGGCTGAGCAAACCTTCGAGAGGGCTCTCCTAGCCGGCTACGGGAAGCCTAAGCCAGCCTACAAGGTTTTCGCTAGGTGGGCTTTAGAGTGGAAGGCTGACGGTGCTATTGTAGGTGCAACTAGACCTGAAAAAATAGTGGAGGTTAAACGTATCTTGAAGGGGGAGGTCTCCATTTACTCTCCTGGGGTTGGAGTTCAGGGTGGAAGCCTTGAGGAGGCTGTGAAGAGTGGAGCTGACTACCTTATAGTTGGAAGAAGCATTCTTAGGGCTGAAAACCCCGGTGAGGCTGCTGAAAGCCTTAGGGAGAGGGCTTGGAAAGCTGCTGGAAGACGTAGGGGGGCTACCTGATTACGGGCTGATGCTGCCAGAGCTCGCTTTTAAGCAGGTCTCTGACGGCCGCCCTTACCACCGCGCTTCTGCTGGGGTACATGCCTGACCTTACAAGCTCGTCTATCCCCTCAACCAGGGCTTCCGGAAGCTTCACGGTGACAAGCTTCATGGAGTTAACATTTATTCTGTTGGCCAAGGCTTCCTTCCAAGAGATGGTAAAGTATTTACCGCGTATATAAGGCGTAGTATCCAACTTTTTAGACTTTTAACTCTAAAAATGAAAAGTTCACCCAGTTTCTCCCCAGGCTTTAACCAGTTCCCTACGGTTTTCCACGCTTAAACCTGCGTTTTTCCATGGTTTTCAGCTTTAAGCTTTACCACAGCCAAGTTAAAGAGGGCTTAGCAAGGTAACCGTTATATTCATGATTTGTAATGAAGCCTTATGGTTAAAGTGGTGGAGGGAGTGCAAGGTGGGTGGAGCCAAGAAGAAGCCTTTAAGCGCCGTGGAGAAAGCTCAAAGGCTTAGAGAGGAAAGAGACAGAAAGGCGAGGAGGGAAAGAGAGGAAAAGGAAAAGCGTGCAGCAGCAGCCATAAGCCTTCAAAACATAGACGATAAAACCGTTCTAAGCGAACTCCTAAAAATCAAGGCTGTAACCCCTGCCTCCATAGCTTCAGCCTTCAACGTCAAGGTAAGCGCAGCAGAAGACTTCCTAGAAGACTGGGAGAAACGCGGGCTCCTAGTTCCCGTGGCTAAATGCGAAAGGCTGAAGATTTACAGGCCAAACCAGGCTGCCGCCCGCAGTTAACCGGATGACTCAGTTTTCTCCATTTTTATGATGGTTCCCCTTCCAGTTTTCTTCAGGGGCTCCAAGCTTCCTGTTATTTTGCCTATCGGGTTTACGGGGCTGTAGGGTTTGGTTTGGGCGTAGAAGAGGCATAGGGCTGAACCTTGAGGCCAGTAGGCTATGGTTCCGGCTTCCACCACGGCTTTAGCCTTCTCCAGTCCCATCCTAAGGGAAACTGGAAAGTAAATTTCACCCGGCCATAGGGCTGCTTTTCCCTCCAGAGGTAAAGCCTTTACAACGGCTTCCACGGTTCTGGGAGCCCAGAAGCGTATAAGCTCCCCTGCGGTTTCGCCTACGCCTTCCAGCAGAATCCTTACAGGTATCCTGGAGATTCCAGCCATCCTATGCCCGCTCCCTACGGTTTAGGAGGAAGCTTTCCGCCAGCGATTCTCTCCAGCTTTTTGAAGGGTAAAGCCTTCCGCTTCAAGCTTTTAGCCAGCTTTCTGAAGGTTTCAAACTGTCGGATTAGCTCTCTAACATCTTTCTCGCTGGTTCCAGAGCCTCTGGCCACCCTTCTAATCCTTGAGGAGCTCATAATCTTGGGGTTAGCTCTCTCCTCAGGGGTCATGGACTGGATGATGGCTTTCCAAGCCTTGAACTTTTCCTCTCCAAGCTGCACCGCTTCTTCGGGGAGTTCAAAGCTTAACCCCGGAATCATCTTCAAGATTTTACCGAGGGGGCCAAGCTTCCTAACGGATTCCATCTGCTCTAAAAGGTCTTCCAGCGTCATTCTGCCCGAGAGGAGGTCCCTAGCCTTCTTCCGGGGAACCACTATTTCTGCTTCCCTCACCCTTTCCAGAAGTCCTTGGAGGTCACCCATCCCCAGAAGTCTTCCGACAAACCTAACCGGGTTAAAAAGTTCAAGGTCCTCTATTTTCTCCCCAGTTCCCAAGAATATTATGGGGGCTCCGACGGCGGCTACGGCTGAGAGGGCTCCTCCACCCCTCGCCGACCCGTCCAGCTTGGCAACGGTTATGGAGCCTAAGGGTGTAGCCTCATGGAAAGCCTTCGCCTGGACGCCAGCCTGCTGGCCGATGGTTCCATCTATAACCATCATAACCTGGTCGGGTTTAACAGCGCCCCATATCTGCTTCATTTCTTTTATCAGGCTGCGCTCGTCCTTATGCCGTCCAGCCGTATCCACAACTATGGCTTCATACCCTTCCTGCCTGAACCTTTCAACACCCTTCAAGGCGATTTCCACAGGGTTCTTAGAGGCTTCATCCCCGTAGACCGGTATGTGAACCTGGCTGGCTAGCTGCTTAACTTGGGCCAGAGCTCCAGGCCTGTAGGTGTCAGCGCAGACGACAGCAGCCTTAAACCCTCTCTTGGCCAGGAAGCTGGCGATTTTAACCGCCGTGGTGGTTTTCCCTGAGCCCTGAATGCCCACAAGCATGATAACGTTGGACCTGCCCGGCTTTACAGGTATCTTAGCCGGTTTTTCGCCTAGAAGCTTTGCCAGCTCGTCGTATACCACTTTGACCACATGTTCCTTTCGGGAGATTCCTGGGGGAGGCTCCTCCTCTAAGGCTCGGCTTTGAATACGTTTCGAAAGCTCTAAAACAAGGTTTACGTTTACATCCGACTGGAGAAGGGCCCGCTGCAGGTCTCTCACAAGCTCTTTAACAGCTCTCTCGTCCACGCTGGAAAGTTTAAGCAGTTTTCTAATGGACTGCTGAAGGCTGGCTCCAAGCTTTTCCAGCGTCAAAGGCTTTCCTCCTCTAAGAAGGCTTAACCCGCTTCTTCCTTTTAAGCTTGGATAAGGCGTAAGATACGAGAACTGGGAAGGCGAAAGTGTAGTCGGCTACTACCGTTACAAGCCGGCTTTCAGGCTTGGCTTTCCCCCACGATACCGCCTCTTCTAGGGCGGCTCCAGAAAGGCTTCCCCCCTCAGGCCTGTCGAGGGTAATCTGAACCGCCATGTCTAAGCCTCCCCTAAGCATGCAGGCACCTAGAACGTGGTGCTTTGGAAGTCCTCCGCCTAGGATAATGGCTCCAACCTTTTTAGCTTCGAAAACAAGGTCGGCTAGGAGGCTTAGGTCCCTGGCTAAATCCAGCTTTAACCCCTTAAGCCTAGAGTAGCTCCAAAGGTGAAGGCCCAGCATGGAGTCGTAAATGCCGGGGCAGAAAACCGGAATCCGCTTTCTGGCGGCAGCTTCCAGAATGAAGCTTCCTCCCTTCGCCTTCAGCCTTCTACCGAACTCCCAGAGCAGCTCGTAAACGGCTAGGGCTCTGCCTTCAGCTTCAACCTCTCCCAGAACCCGGTAAACCTCCTTCTCCAAGGCTTCGAAGGCTTCCTGCTCCACGTAGATGTCGCCAACGCGGCCTAATGCTTTCTCCTTCAGCTTTCTATCGTCGGCGTAAAGGCTGCCCTGCCTGTGGCGGAAGCCCAAGGCTTCCACTAGGTCATGTGTAACGTTGGCTCCGGTAGTTACAAGGGCGTCTAGGAGTCCCAGCTCGACAAGCCTTGCGATGATGCCTCTTAAGCCTCCTGGAACAGCAGGGCCGGCTGCGGCTAGGAAAACCCTGCAGTCACTGTCTTGGAAGAGTTCGGCGAGGAGGCTGGCTGCTCTTCCAACACGTCCGGCTCCGAGAACCCCGCATGCAGCCATTTCAGCAACAAGTTCTACGGTGGAAAGGTTAGGCTTAATCTTCATCTGCTTCACAGGCTTCAAAGGTTCCACCAAAAATAGGAGGAACGCCGGCTGCCCTTAAAGGCTTCCAACAGCCGGGCGATGGATAAGCTTGAAGGAGGATTTAGGGGAGGGCCCAGCTCCGGCTAGGCTTTCACCCTTACGATTTTCACTCTGCCCAGTATTCTCCAGTATTCCACTTCTGCTCCGTCGGCTATCCGGCTTTTAAGCTCTTCCTCAGCTGGCATGGGAGTTTCAAAGGTTTCATAGGTTTCCAAGTCCATAAGCTGGACGACTTCCGGCGTGGTGGATATTACCTGCCCACTTCGCTTCTCTATCACCGGAACCTCTATCCTAGCGTCCACGGGGCTTACGATACTACGTTTGACACCGTCGAACACGCCTATAGCCACTATGCGCGCCTTGGCTGAGCCGTGTTTTCCAGGTTTAGACTTTTCCAGGCTTACAACCCTGCACGGCTCCCCATCGACAATTATATATTGCCCCTCCTTAACCGAGCCCACATCCACAGGCCTGCTCAAAACCTAATCCTCCTCCCAAACCAGCGTATAAGGATTTCTTAGCCCTTAAAGATAATAAATTTATGTTTAGGAAGCCTTCACGTTGAGGCTGTTAAAGACATGAAACGGAAAGCCTACGTTTAATTCTCTCGTAGAAGGTGAAGCCCCGCCTCAGGAAGATCACATGCCTCCTAGAGCGTTTAACCCTAACATTTCTTGGAGGTAGAAGCCTTTTCGTTTCTAGGCCGTCGGCCACCACTAGGAGAGGTGTTTCACCTTCAGGCTTCACGGTTACCTCCACGCTTGAAGGTACCACGTAAGGTTTAAAGTTGGCTGAAAGCGGATACACCGGGGCTATTACAAGCGTTTCCAGCCTTGGGTCGATAAGGCTTCCTCCAACGCTGAAGGCGTAGGCTGAAGCCCCGCTGGGAGTTGAAACTAGGACGGCGTCAACCTTATCCCTGGCCAGCTTAAAGTCGCCTACGTAGACGGAAAGCTCCACCATGTGCTTCGGTTTTTCACTTCCGATCTTAATTTCATTTAAGGCGGGAGGCAGGCCTTTCACGTCGGCTTCAACCATGAACTGTTTGTCCTCCACGTATCGGCCTTTCAAGACTTCCTGGAGGAAGCTTGAAGCCTCGCCTGGTGCAGCCTCTCCAAGGAAGCCAACTCTCCCCATGCTGACCGTGAAGAGAGGTATTCCGTGTTGAAGCATGTGGACGGCTCTGAGAACGGTTCCGTCTCCTCCAACGATTACGGCTAGGTCTGCCTCAGCCCTAGAGGGGTCAACGCCTTTAACTCCAAGCCTTTCAGCCAGCCCAGCCTCATATTGAACCTTCACTTTCGCCTTTTCCAGCTGAGCTGCCAGTTTTCCAGCTAGCCTAACCGCTTCCTCACGGTCAAGCCTTGAAAGGACTAGAGCCCTCCTGAACAATGGTTCACCCTTACCCTACCTACGCCTTTAAGGCATAAAACTAAATTCTCCGTGAAGGTTAAATGTTTAAGGGTTAGAAGGGCTGTGGCTGGAAAACGCAGGGTTTTCGTGTTTGACGCTTCAGGCTTTATAACCGGGCTTGACAGCCTGCTCCATGAAGGTGAAATCTACACCACTCCTGAAGTGGCAGAGGAACTTAGGGGGGCAGAGGTTAAAAGAAGATGTGAAACCGCCCTAAGCCTGGGCCGGGTTAAAATCGAAAGCCCTGAACCCGAACATCTAGAGGCAGCCAGGAAGGCAGCAGCCTCAACAGGAGACCTTTTCAAGCTTTCAAAAGCCGACCTTTCCATCCTAGCCTTAACAGTCATGCTTGAGGGCAGAGGTCTTCGTCCAACCCTGGTAAGCGAAGACTACGCCGTGCAGAACGTGGCTGAACATTTAAACCTCAACTACTCTTCGGCGGTGGGAAGAATCCGGCTGGAGGTTAAATGGGCGGTGTACTGTCCTTCCTGCGGCAGAAGCTTCCAGCCCAGCCTTGAACTGCAAACCTGCCCTGTATGCGGTGAAAAACTTAAGCGGAAAGCCTGGAAGAGAAGGAGGTTAAAGGGGGAAACCTGAACTTGGAGGTTAAAGGATTCCAAGAGCTTATGAGGCAAATATACTTTCACAGGGATTCCAAGCGGGGAGCCTACGGAACCTTCCTCTGGCTTCTCGAGGAGGTTGCAGAACTCGGAAAAGCCATACCCCAAAACGACAGGAAAAACCTGGAAGACGAATTCGCCGACGTATTAGCCTGGCTGTGCTCCCTAGCCAACGTCCTAAACATAGACCTAGAAAAAGCTGCTCTCGCAAAGTATGCCGGTAAATGCCCTAAATGCGGGTTTAAGGTTTGCCGCTGCCCCGAGGCTTAGCTTTGCTTCTTTATTTTGAGCCAGTATTCGCGGTTTAGGATGCAGCCTGGGTCTGGGGCTAAAACGTCGCCGTAGTATCCGTAGGCTCTGGCTCTGCATCCTCCACAGGTGTACTTGTATTCGCAGGAGCCGCAGTTCTCCTTGAGGATGTCCTTATTCCGCAGGGCTTCTAGGAGCGGATGGTTTCTCCAGAGTTTTTCAAAGTCGTCGGTCAGAATGTTTCCAAGCTTCACGTTTTCATCGTGGGGGAAGAAGACGCAGGGGTAGATGTCGCCGTTGGGCTCTATGGAAATGTAGAAGCGTCCTGCTCCGCAGCCTCCGATGAAGTCTGCCAGCTGCTTAAGCTGGCCTGTAAGCTTGGGATTATAGAAGTGGGTGGGAATTATGGCTTCCCCTTCAGCCTTGAGCTCTCCAACCTGCATTATACGGCTTATCTCAGGGGTGGAGTTCAGCCTCTCCCAGATTTTTCCCTCCTCTACCTCCTGGGCTATCCGGGCGAAGTAG
>LUCC01000011.1 GCA_001593855.1 Candidatus Hecatellales archaeon B24
ACGAAGAGAGAAAGCGTAGGGGTTTAAAGCCGGTGGAAATAGTTTCCTTCAGGAAGGTTCTAGCCGAAAACGGCAAGCCTATCTCAGCTGCCAGAATTAGAACTGGAGAAATAGACAGGAGGGGAGCTGTCCTCCGTAGGGTTAAGGCTGGGGAAGGCTCCTAGAAGAGATAAGCTTGCACTCCTCCTCAGAAAGCAGGAAGTCTTCAAGGCGGCCTTTCAGCTTCTCCCTTCTCTCCTGATGCCTCTCAAGAAAGCGTGAAACTCTCCCAGCAAGCTTAAGTTTGCAGTCTCCGCAGAGGACAGCTCCGCTTCTACAGTTCTCCCAGATTTCCCTAAGCTTCCCGTCGTCCTCCTCGAAAAGGAAGGCGTAATACTGGTAGATGCTGCAGATTTCAGGGTTTCCCCCAAGCTTCCGCTGCTCTTCAGCGGTAGGCTGCCCTCCCGTGAAAGCATTCATAATCTTCTTTTCAGCCTCCTCCGGGGGGTCAACGAGGAACACGCAGGTTTCAGGCTGGGAGGCCGACATTTTCCCTCCCCTCCCAAGCCCGGGCATGAAGCGGCTGTGGATTTGAGCTGGCTTGTAGAAGCCAAGCTTCGGGGCTATGTCCCTGGTCACCCTCCAGTAGGGGTCTTGGTCGATGGCTGCTGGGATAAGGCAGGGAACGTTCCGTCCTTGAACTGCCGACTCTAGGAAGCATGGTACTGCTTGAACGGCTGGGAAAAAGGTTAAGCCTATGTTATCGCTGTCCTTAAGCCCGAAGACAGCTTTAATGGTGGAGCCGGTGATATGCTTTGCAACCTTTATGGCTAGGTGGTATAGGGCTTCTATGTGAACCACATCCACGATGATCCTGGTGAGCTCAGGCTTAAAGCCTAAAGCTATGAGGTCTAAAGCGTTATCGTAAGCGGTACTCGTGGTAAATTCAAGGCTGTAATCCTCATGGTACAGGTACTTCTCGTCGTCTGTAAGCTGAAAGTAAAGCTTAGCCTGAAAAACGTCTTGAAGATGCTTGGTGAAAACCCAGGGAACTATATGTCCCAGGTGAACCGGTCCTGAGGGGCCTCTCCCAGTGTATAAAACAAATTTCTCCCCCGAGTCATACCTGTCGAAAATCCAGTCTAAATCCCTGTGCGAGAAGAATATGCGCCTCCTAAGCTGGTAGTGGAGGCCTCCAGCATGCCTCCTAAACCTTTCCAAGATTTCCCGGTCTACGGGCTGGGTTCCAAACTGGCGGATGAGTTTTTCATAGTCTATTTTGCCTTCAACCTTCCAAGGGGTTACAACCATTTCTCCTCCGCCGTTTCCAGCCTTCACAACACACAGCCTCCCTAGACTTTTCGAAGCTGCCCACAGGCCTTTGCAGGAGCCTGCTTTTGGGCAACCTCTTTAAGGAGCTCTGCTTAAAATATTTTTTCGGTGTACGAGGGACGGTTCAGGTAGACTTACCCTGCAGTCTTCAAGCCCTCCGAAGATTCCTTATCTTATGTTGCTGCCAGTCCTTCCTGCCGGAAGAATACCTTAGGGACAGCTCCATCTTCCCTGAAAGGCTTGGAGAAGAAGGGAAAGGCGTGATTTACGTTGAAGCCGTCGACAAGGTTAGCCTCAAACAGATAAGAGACGTTCTGTTCGTTAAAGCCTCCGAAGTCATAGGTGCAACCTACACCTCCAAAAGCGGTTCCACAAGGCTTCGCTGGGACAGAACCAGTGAGCATATGGGAAGGCTTAAAGGCGAAGCAAGCGTTAACGCCGTTCTGAAACTTGTTGAAGCCGGAATAATAAGCGAAGAAATCTTCAAGGAGCTTTAACCTTGGAGGAGGGTTAAACAAACATTAATTTACAGGTTTAGAAGCCATATTAGGAGGCTGACCAGCCGGTCTTAAAGGTGTAAACCTTGACCTGGAAAATAGAGGAGGCTTCCCAACGCATCCTAAGGTTCCTCGCAGACAGGGAAGGGAAAACCAGTCTAAGCGAAATCTGCGAAGAACTCAAATTAGACCCCTCCCCAGCCATGAGAACTCTTCTAACCCTCCAAGAGCGGGGCCTCCTAAAAACCTCGGAGAAGCGTAAAAGCTTTTTCAGGCTTACCCCGGAAGGTGAAGCCTACGCCTCCAAAGGGCTTCCAGAACGCAGACTTGTGGAAGCCGTTGTCAGGCTTGGAGGTACAGCAAACCTGGAGGAGGCCTTAAAGGAGGCGTCTCTCCCCCGGGAAGCTGGCAACATCGCCCTAGGCTGGATTGTAAGGAAGGGCTGGGGGAAAATCAGGAGGGAGAAAGGTGGAACCCTCGTGGAAGCCTCCCGTACACCCGGCGAGGGCAAAGATGAAACCCTGCTTAAGCTTATGGCTGAAAAAGGCGAAGCGGACTCCCAACGGCTTGAAGCCCAAGGCCTCCTTAACACGGCCCTAGAGCTTAAACGTAGAAACCTCGTCGAGGAAAAGGTGAGGCGTTTCCGGGATGTGGAGCTGACGGAGGCAGGGTGGAGGCAGGCTGGAGAAATCAGGTTACATCCCGAAATAAGGCCCGTGGTAACCGTGCTCACAGGCGAGCTTATACGCAGCGGAAAGTGGAGAGAGGTGGAATTCCAACGTTACGACGTTTCAGCCGCACCCCCCACCCTACACCCCGGGAAAAAACATTTCTACTTGGAGTTTCTCGAGGAGGTCAGAGATATTCTGGTGGCCATGGGCTTCGAGGAGGTTTGGGGGCCATACGTGGAAACAGAGTTTTGGAATTTCGATGTTCTCTTCCAGCCTCAGGACCATCCTGCCCGTGAAATCCATGATAGCTACCAGCTGAAGCACCCAAGGTTTGGAAGGCTTCCAAGCCGAAGCCTCACGTTGAAGGTGGGGAAAACCCATGAGGACGGCTGGAGAACAGGGTCTAAAGGCTGGAATTACAAGTGGAACCCGGAGGTTGCCCGCAGGCTTGTGATGAGAAGCCAGACTACAGCCGTCTCAGTACGCCAGCTTTCAGCCCGCCAAAATCCTCCGGTAAAGGTTTTCTGTCTTTCAAGAGTTTTCCGCCCTGACGTGCTGGATGCGAAGCACTCCATGGAGTTCCACCAGTGCGACGGCATCATGGGGGATTGGGGGTTAAACCTAAAGCATCTGCTCGGCTTCTTCGAGGAGTTCTGCGGGGCTTTGGGCTTTAAAGAAGTGAAGTTCAGGCCGGGATACTTTCCCTTCACGGAGCCCAGCGTAGAGGTCTTCGTCAAGCATCCAACCCTCGGCTGGGTTGAAGTAGCTGGTTCAGGAGTTTTCCGCCCGGAGGTCACGCTTCCTCTTGGAGCCAGCTTCCCCGTGCTGGCCTGGGGTGCTGGAATAGGAAGGCTTGCCATGGTAAAGCTTGGAATAGGCGACATCCGTGAGCTTCACACGAGAAACCTTGAACTTTTAAGGGAGGCTGAAGTCTGATGCCGACCTTAACCCTGGAATACGAAGACCTCTGCAGCCTTTTAGGCGTGAAAGTCCCACCGGAAAAACTGGAAAACCTTTTAGGGCTAATAAAATGCCAGGTTGAAAAAGCTGAAGACGGAAGCATAACGGTTGAGGTTACAGCGGACAGGCCTGACCTCCTATCCGTGGAGGGAGTTGCAAGAACCCTCAGAGGCTTCCTTGGAAAGCAGAAAGCCTATTCAACCTATAAAATCGGGAAAAGCAAGGTTAAGGTTAAAGTTTCAAGGAAGGTTAAAGCCGTCCGCCCCTACATCGCCTGTGCCGTGGTTTCAGGAGTAAAGTTTACCAGCGCCTCCATAGCCCAGCTTATGCAGCTTCAGGAGAAGCTTCATGAAACCCTCTGCAGGAGGAGGAGGAAGGCTTCCATAGGAGTCTACGACCTAGACAAGGTTAAACCCCCTATAACCTATACCGCCCTGAAACCTGAAGAAATCGCCTTCACCCCCCTCGAGGAAGCCAGGAAAATGTCAGCCAGCGAAATTCTCGCTGAAACCCCTAAAGGAGCAGAATACAGACACCTACTGGAGGGGCTTCCCCGATACCCGCTGCTCGTCGACTCCAGGGGGCAAGTGCTCTCCATGCCTCCCATAGTCAACAGCGAGGAAACCAAGGTCACCCTTGAAACCAGAAACCTCTTCATAGATGTAACAGGCTTCAACCCTGAGGTTTTAGAGGAAGCCGTAAGCATAATAGCCTCCAGCCTGGCTGAGCGGAAAGCCAGAATAGAAGCCGTCCCCGTCGAATACGAAGGAGGAAAACGTCTGTGGACCTGCACCATGAAGCCCAGAAAGATGACAGTTGAGGCTTCAGCCATAAACAGCCTCCTAGGCTTCCGCCTTCCAGCTAGGAGGCTGGCTGAAATCCTGGCGAGAATGGGCTTTCAAACCAAGGTTAAAGGCGGAAAGCTGGAGGCTTCCATCCCGGCCTACCGCTGCGACATCCTCCACCCCGTGGACCTAGCCGAAGATGTTGCCATAGGCTTCAACTACGACCGGATTAAGCCTGAACCTTTAAGGGTTCCAACCACGGGGAAACTGCTTTCCTCCACGAAGGTCAGACGTAAAATCAGGGATTTAATGGCAGGCTTCGGCTTCCAAGAGATTGCCAGCTACATTCTTTCAAGCCGGGAGTTTCAAACCGTAAAGATGAGGCTTGAAGGCGGGGTAAGCCTTGTGGAGCTGGCGAACCCCACTACCTCTGAATACACGGTTATCCGATGCTGGGTTATCCCAAGCCTCCTCGAATTCCTCTCGAAAAACGTTCACGTAGAATATCCGCAGCGGGTTTTCGAGGTTGGCGACGTGGTTCTCCCAGACTTGAAGGCTGAAACAGCAACCAAGGTTGAATGCAGGCTTGCAGCAGCCCTCACAGACTTCAAAGTCAGCTACGAAGACATTCAGGCAGCAGCCTACAGCCTCCTACGACAGCTGGGCTTCAAAAACTGGGCGGTTAAGCCTGCAGACCATCCAAGCTTCATCCCCGGCAGAGCAGCACTGCTGGAAACAAACGGCGTAGAAACGGTTCTCCTAGGCGAAATCCACCCGCAAATCCTGGAAAGCCTCCAACTGCCTAACCCCGTGGCAGCCATGGAAGTCAACCTTACAAGACTTCTCCCAGAAGCCTTCCAATGCGAGAAAGTTTAACCCTTAAATGCTGCCTTCCAGCTTTTCTCTTTTAGAAGCCGAATCCGCTTCTTCCAAGGCGAAGCACAGCCACGGGACGGGGCTGAACTAGGAGGCGTACGGGGAGCGCTACCGATGATGGCAGGCCTAACCCAGCCGTGGTACAGCCTCAGGGAGAACGGCGGCAGAGGGGCTCCGGCCAAAACCAGGCCCGATAAGGAGAGAGCCCATCCGAGGTGAGCGTAAAGCTCAACGGTGAGGCTGGGTGTTGTTACTCGGGCTACAGCCGGGGTCCCGCCCAAAAACTTTTACATGCCTGAACATCCTTTCAGCTTTAGGTGCAGCCGGGCTTTAAGGATGGTTGAAGCCTTGGAGGTTGAGGATAGGTTTAGGCTTGTGGAGCGGAACGCTGAGGAGGTTGTCACGCCTGAGGAGCTTAGAAGCCTGCTGGAGGCTGAGGGCAGGCCTAAAGCCTACTGGGGCTTCGAGCCTTCAGGCATGATGCATCTGGGCACAGGCTTGGTCTGCGGCTTCAAAATCCTCGACCTAGTGGAGGCAGGCTTCGACTTCACCATTTTCCTTGCGGACTGGCATGCCTGGATTAACGGGAAGCTGGGAGGCTCCATGGAGAACATCCGGTTCTGCGGTGAATATCTCAGGGAGGGCTTCTCGGCTTTAGGCTTAACCCCGGGCAGGGTTAAATACCGCTGGGCTTCAGAGCTTGTCGACCAGGCTGAATACTGGGAAATCTTCCTCCGCATCTCCAAGAATGTAAGCCTTTCAAGGGTTACCCGGGCTCTACCCATCATGGGAAGGCAGATTTCCCCTGGAAGCGAAGTAGAGTTCGCCTGGCTCGTATACCCTGGAATGCAGGCTGCCGACATCTTCATGCTGGGTGTTGACTGCGCCTGCGCTGGAATAGACCAGAGGAAGGCACACATGCTGGCCAGGGATGCCGCTGAAAAGCTCAGCCTTAAAAAGCCCGTCTGCGTTCACACCCACCTGCTGCCGGGGCTTTCAGGCCCGACGGAGCGGGGCGTGTACGACGAGGATGAACGTTTAAGCCTTCAGATAAGCAGTAAAATGTCTAAGAGCCTGCCTAAAACCTGCATTTACATTCACGACCCCCCAGGCGAGGTTAGGGAGAAGATTAAGGCTGCCTACTGCCCGCCAAAGGTGGCTGAAGGAAACCCTGTAATGGAAATCGCCCGCTACGTGATTTTCGCCAGGGGAGACCGAACCCTAGAAATTCCGAGAGCCGAAAAATATGGAGGCCCCCTAGAGGTTTCAAGCTACAGGGAGCTGGAAAGCCTCTACGCTTCAGGAAGCCTCCACCCGTTAGACCTTAAAAACGCTGTGGCTGAAGCCCTGATTGAAACCCTTGAACCCTTCTACCGCCACTTTAAAGGAAAAGAGGAAATGGTTGAAAGGATGAGGAAGCTTGAAGCAGGAGGATAGTCTCAGAGCTTAGGAGGCTGAACAGGAAGGTTGAAGCATACCGCCCGGGCTGAAAGAGACGAGAAAGCATGGCTTACCGTGGAAGCCCTATCGGAGAAGGCTGAAGAGGGAGTTCCAATACTGGTTGAAGGCAGAAGAGACATGGAAGCCCTTCGAAGGCTTGGGGTTAAAGGCCGAATATTAGGGGTGAAGTCTGAAAGGCTTTCCCTGAAAGACATGGCCCGGAGAATAGCTGAAAAGCTTCAGCCTGAAGAAGTTATCCTCCTAATGGATTTTGACAGGGGAGGAGTTAGGCTGGCTTCAACCCTGGCCAGGCAGCTGGAGGCTGAAGGCTGCCATCCTAACCTGAGCTTCTGGGTTAAGCTTAAAGCCCTCATGGGTAGGCAGGTTAAAGACGTTGAAGGCCTGGCTTCCTACCTTGAAAACGTTAAAAAGGAGGGCTTCCATCTATTAGTTGAACTTTCAGGTGAAGTAGGTTCCAACAGAAAGCCGTAAAAACATGTTTCGTTAATGTTTAAGGAAGCGAGGGAATAAATTTGGAGGTGTTCACGCTTGACAGGTTTATCTGCAATTCCCACAGCAAAATATCTCATCCATGCAAGGTTTGAAGTGAACGGTGTAGTGGAGAAACCCGACGTTATAGGAGCCATCTTCGGGCAGACTGAAGGGCTCTTCGGGCCTGAACTGGACCTAAGAGAGCTTCAGAAAAACAACAGGATCGGACGTATAGAAGTCAACCTGAAAACCGAGCATAACCGAACCGTTGGAACCATAACTTTAACTTCAAGCCTTAACATGGCTACCACAACCCTCCTAGCCGCAGCCATAGAAAGCGTTGATAGGGTTGGCCCCAAAGAAGCCAAAGTCTGGATTGAAAGAATAGAAGACGTGAGAGAAGCCAAACGGAAGCAGATAGTTCGCAGAGCCAAGGAGCTCCTGAAAAAGTGGAGTGTTGAAGCAGCACCTGACACCGAGGAGCTTATCAGAGAGGTTTTCGCAGCAGCCAAACCACGGGAAATCTCAACCTACGGCCCGGAGCAGCTTCCAGCAGGACCTGACGTAACCTCTTCACCCTCCATAATCCTGGTTGAGGGAAGAGCTGATGTCCATAACCTGCTCCGGTGCGGAATAAGAAACGTGGTTGCCATAGGAGGAGCTAAAATTCCGGAAACCATTGTCAAGCTCAGCCACGACAAGGAGGTAACCGTCTTCCTAGACGGCGACAGGGCTGGAGACCTAATCCTCAAGGAGCTCATGCAAAACGTGGAAGTCGACTACGTAGCTAGGGCGCCTCCCGGGAAAGAGGTTGAAGAGCTTACATGCAAGGAAATCCATGAAGCCTTGGCAGGAAAGCTTCCGGCGGCTGAAGCCAAAATAAGGCATGCAAGGGTTTCAGCCCACCCAAAAATAGTTGAAGCCGTGAACGAGCTTAAAGGAACCTTAGAGGCCATTCTCCTAGACGAAAACTATGAAGCTGTAGCCAGGCTTCCGGTAGGAGAGCTGGCTGAGAAGCTTCCAGACTTCAAGGAGACTTCAACCGTGGTTTTCGACGGCAGAATAACTCAGAGGCTTGTAGACATAGCTTCAGAGCTGGGCGTTAAACTGGTAGTAGGCGACAGGGCTTCAGACCTAGTGAAAAGGCCGGCTGGCCTACGCATTCTAACCTTCGATGAGGTAGCTCCTGAGCCTGCTAAGGCTTCTTAAACCACTTATTCAGCATACGGCTGGGATGCTGGGTGAAGGCTGGAGCTTCAGCTCTTCTGATAGCCGTATTCCTATTCGCCTCTTTAACGGTCTCCCAAGCTCAGGCTTCCCCTAACGTTTCAGCCGGCATAGAAGATACCGTTTACACGGTTTCCTCCTGCGTAGAGGACATTCGAGGCTTAAACTTCAAGGACAGGCCTCCCATAGAGCTTGTAAGCAGGGAGGAGGCTGCTTCCAGCCTTAACATTTCAGAGTGGAGCGGCTGGGAGCTAGCTCAACAGGAGTATGAAGCCTTATATCTGGTTCCTCCAGGGGTCAGCGCCAAAGAGGTTCTTGAAAACTTCTACGGTTCAGCCCTCCTAGGCTACTACAGCGTCGAGAAAAAGAAGATAATAATAGTGGAGGAGGCTGAGGAAAGCCTTAACAAGAGCGTTCTCGCCCACGAGCTAACCCATGCCCTACTAGACCAATACTATCCTGAAACCTTCAAAAAAGAGTATGAGCTAACTGATAAGGACCTAGCCATTTCAGCCCTTCTAGAAGGCGACGCCGAACTGGTTGAAGAGCTCTACACCAACGCTGTTGAGCAGGGAACCTACCAGGACTGCGACGTAAACTTTAATCTTGCCTCCGCTGAAAACTACCTCGGAGTAATCTACATCCAGTATTTCCCATACTTTGAAGGCTACAATTTCGTTAAGAGGCTTCAGAAGCAGGGCTGGGAGGCTGTAAACCAAGCCTACATGCTTCCTCCTGAAAGCACTGAACAGGTGATACATCCCTCAAAATATCCTGGAGAGAAGCCTGTGGACGTTGAGGTTAAAGGAGCAGGCTTCAACGGCTGGAGCAGGCTTGGAGAGGACATCCTAGGCGAAGCCTCCATCTTCATAATGTTCTGGAATCAAGGCCTAACAAGCTTCCCCTACAGCGTGGAAGGCAGGCTTACCTGTAATTCGCCGCTGTCAGACGGCTGGGCTGGAGACCGGATGGTCGTCTACAAGAAAAACGGGGAATACGGGTACGTCTGGCTTCTGGTATGGGATACAGAGCAGGATGCCAGCGAGTTCCTAGCAGGCTACTTGGAAATGCTTGAGGAGATGGGAGCCGGCTGTCTGGGAGAAGTTTGGAAGGTTTCAGCCAGCGATTATGTAGCCGTCCGGCAGGAAGGAGAAAAAGTTACCATAGTGAACGCGCCCAGCCTCCAGCAGATAGACGAAGTAATGATGGCGGCTGGGCTGCCCATCGTAAAAGCCGAAGTCTTCAAGGCTAAAGAGTTTGGAGGAGGACTGAAATTCACCGTTTCCCTTCGAAACCTAACCCCTGAAGACCAAATGACAACGGCCATAGTTCAAATTAAAGACATGAAAGGACGGATAGTAGGGCTTTCCTACGTTTCAGGGATAATCCCCGCCAGCAGCAGCATAGGCTTCAACACGTATTCGCTCTCCCTTGAACCCGGAGCCTACCAGGCTGAACTATACCTGTGGAGAAGCTTCAAAGACCCTGTCTCCCTGAGTCCACCTCAATCAATGGAGGTGTCGGTTAGCAGCTGGCTTGTCCTCTTCGACGAGTTTTCACCCTAACCTTGGAGGCGGCCAGGCGAATTGAAGGTTAAACTGGGTCTCCCATCAAACCTCTTCGCGAAGCAAAGCCTTGAAGCCTCGCTGAGCAGGGTTTGGAAGCTTAACCCTGAAGCCGTAGAACTGGTTCTAGATAAGCCTCACGTTAAGGCTGAAGAGCTGGAAGACGCTGGAAAGCTTGAAG
The DNA here is from genome assembly GCA_001593855.1 of Candidatus Hecatellales archaeon B24. Taxonomy (GTDB): domain Archaea; phylum Thermoproteota; class Bathyarchaeia; order Hecatellales; family Hecatellaceae; genus B25. The sequence continues at coordinate 10,006 of LUCC01000011.1, forward strand.
TCAGGCTTAGAGAAATCTTTGGAAGCCTAAGCCCTAAAAGGGAAATCTCGGTTCACGCCAACTTTCAAAGGGCAAACCCTTCAAGCCTAGTTCCCCAGCAGAGGAGCAAAAGCCTTAAACTCCTCGAGAAATGCCTCAGAATCTCAGCTGGGCTGGAAGCCAAGGTTTTAGTGGTGCATCCAGGATGGCTTCCCCTCGCATCACGTATACCCTTAATTGGAGGCATGGTTAGAAGGCTGGCGTGGAAAGCCCTTCAAGCATCCATGGAAGCCTGCCTCAAGCTCTCCGAAAACTATGGTGTAACGTTAGGACTTGAAAACGTTCATGGAAGGCTTTCCCCTTTTACTCTGCCCCATCAAGCCTCTAAACTGCTTCTGGAAGGCTTAAAGTTCACCTTCGACCTGGGCCACGCCTATATTGAGGCTAGAAGAAAGCTTAAAATGGCTGGAGGCGAAGCTGAACGCTGGATAGCTGGGGAAGTAGCCCGCCATCTTCAAGGAAAACTCGTACATGTCCACCTACACGACAACCGCGGGCTTACAGACAGCCATCTGCCCCCAGGAGAAGGCGAAATAAACTTTAACCCGATGGTGGAAGCCTTGGAAAAACTTGGCTTCCAAGGCCAAGTGATCCTCGAGATTTGGAACCCTGAAAACCCTGAGGTTTCCGGCAGGAAAGCCCTGGAGGCTGCAAGAAAAATTTTCCCCCAATAAACATGCTTTAGGCTCCCAGGTTTTCACAGTCTGCCATAGCGGCCAATTATCGGGATGGACTCCCCGCATTTCGGGCAGTGGCCGCCGTCTTCAAGCCTGTACTTGGTTATGGTGAACCCCCATCTTCCGATGAGAAGCTCGCTGCAGTGAGGGCAGTAAGTGTTTTCGCCTGGATGCCCTGGAATGTTTCCCACGTAAACGTATTTCAAGCCTTCCCTAAGCCCTATCCGGCGTGCCTCCTCCACAAGTTCAACAGGAGTTCTGGCCCCGTAGAGGCCTGCCTCCAAGGACTTGTAGGCCGGGTAATACTGGGTTACATGCCAGGGGGTTTCCGCTCCCAAGCCTTCTAGGATCCTGCTGGCAATAGCCTTCAAGGTTTCCCCATCGCTGTTCACGCCTGGAATTATCAGGGTGGTTATTTCAACGTGGACGCCTAGGCGTTTCGCCTCCTCAGCGTTCCTCCAAACCTTTTCCACGTCGGCTCCGCAATGTTTACGAACCGCCTCTTCTCCGCCTTTAACGTCTATGTTTATGCCGTTAAGCCCGGCTTCAGCCAGCCTCCTCAAGGCTTCCAAGGTCATGTAACCGTTGGAAACATAGGTGTTATAGTAGCCTTGAGAGCGGGCAAGCCTGAAAACCTCCAGCGAATACTCCAGCATGAGGGTGGGCTCATTGAAGGAGATGCTTGTCCCCTGGCATCTCTCAGCCCTGACAAGCCTTAGAAACCCTTCAGCACTCAGGTAGTTACACTTCTCAGGGTTTGGAGGCTGCTTACTTATCTCCCAGTTCTGACACCACGGACAGGTGAAATTACACGACCAGCTTCCAACCGTCAACGCGAAGCTTCCAGGCCAGAAGTGGAAGAAAGGTTTTTTCTCGATGGGGTTAGCGCTCAGCGAGGAAACATCACCATAGGTAAGCGTGTAGAGGTTTCCGTCCACGTTAAGCCTCGACCTGCAGAAGCCTAAGCTTCCAGGAGGAATAACGCACAGCCTCTCACAGGTTCCACAGCGAACCTTTCCGCCTTCAAGCTTCTCGTAGAGAAGTGCTTCCCTAACGCATGGGCTGTCTGAAAGCTCAGCCACGCTTCTCCCCGACAAATATAAAGCCTTCACCCTCTGAGAAACTTTACGGGAGGAAGCCTCCACGTCCAAGATTAAAGCTGGAATAGCAGCCTTAACCCTGAAAATAGCTCACAGGACAGGCTGGAAGCCTAAACCACTCAAAATAGGAGGCTTAACCATCCACCGCTGCCCAGAAGTCTTCAGACCTGGAAAACTTACCAGGACAAGCCTCCTCCTAGCCAAAAACATGGTGTCATGTGAAGGCTTCGACGTGCTTGACCTAGGCTGTGGAACGGGAATTTTAGGCCTGCTGGCTGCTAGAAAGGCGAGGAGGGTGGTCGCCGTAGACGTGAACCCTAAAGCCGTGGAGTGCACGAGGTTTAACGCTGAAGCCAACGGGCTTGAAGCCAAGGTAGACGTAAGGCTTGGCAGCCTCTTCCAGCCTTTAAAGCCCGGAGAAGCCTTCAACCTGATACTTTTCAACCCCCCATACCTTCCCGGGAAGCCCAGAAACCCTTCAGAGGCAGGATGGCTTGACAGTGGAGAGACTGCCCTGAAATTCCTCCGGGAAGCCTCGAGGTGGCTTAAACCAGGAGGCCTGGTTCAGCTGGTTTACTCAAGCCTCGGAGCTTTATCTGTCAGGCAAATCGTGGAGGCTGCTGAGGCTTCCAAGCTTAAACTCGTAGAGCAGAAAGCCTTTAGAAGCCTGTTCGAAACCTTCACCATACATGTTTTCGCCTTAAGAGAGGGTGAAACCTAAAGTTTTTCGCAAGCTATTTTTAGACGGTTTCCCCCTTTTCTTTTAAGGGTTTCAGGGATGGCCTCTGGAAAGGTTGGAGTTTTCTTTTCCGAGAAGTTTAAGGGGCGAAACTGGCCTATCCTAGGCGACAGGTTTAAGGATTTCCCAGAAGCCTTCGGAGAGCTTCTAAGCCATCCCCGCATCGTCTTCTACGAGCCTGAACCGGTAAGCGAGGAACTGCTCCTTAAAGTCCATAGCCCCCGCCTCCTTGAAACGGTGAAGTCTGCTTGGCACTATGAGGGAGGAAGAATAACAGTCGGCGGATGCGTTGAAGCCCTAGAGAAAATCTGGACTGGCGAAATCGGTAGTGCTATTGTTTTAAGCGTTGCCGCAGGCCATCATGCAGGGCCAGACGAGTCTTGGGGTGGAACCTACCTTTCAAGCTTCGGCCCGGCTGTCGTAAACCTCAGAGAGAAATACGGCGTTCAACGCTTCGCCATCCTTGACACTGACAGCCACCATGCCGACGGAGACCGGGACATGTTCAGAGGAGACAGAAACGTTCTTCACGTCTGCTTCTGCAGCCAAAGCCAGGTTGAGGAGGAAGGCTTAAAAGTTGACGTGGACGTAGGCTGGAAAACCACCGATGAAGCCTACCTTAGGCTTGTGGAGGAAGAATTCATCGAGCTTCAAGCCGGATGTCGTTTTACACTCCCTTGGCTACGACACCTGCCAGGGAGACTACGGCGACAGAGGGCTTACACCCGGCTTCTTCCCCAAGCTTGCTTCAAAGGTTAAAGCCTTCACGGATAAGGCCTGCCAAGGACGCTACCTGATAGCCGTCATGGGAGGGTCAAGCCCTCAGACAGCCGACTACATCATCCCGGAAATAGTTAAAGTACTCCTCGGCGAAGGTTAAACCCCGACCCTCCTCTGCTTCAGCCCAGCCAGGGCGAAAGCTGCCGCTGCCACGGCCGCAAGCAACATCAAGGGGAACATAGCAGCCTCCTCCACCGCTGGCTTTACGCTTTCTGACTGGTAGCCTAGGCTTGCAACAGGCTGGCCGTTCACCTTGAAAACTATGGTGCAGCCTTCGGGAGGAAGCTTTCCAAGGTTGTAGGTGTGGGTTAGAGTGGTTATCACCTGGATAGCTGGGCCAGTCCACCGTTCCATCTTGGCTTCCACCCTTACAAGGCTTCCATCCCTGACAGGCTCACCCCAGAAGACTCGGAATCCTCCATGGGGAACCACCACGGAAACCTTCAAACGGGTTTCTCCTTCAGCTTCTAAAGCTTCAAGTTTAACCTGCTTGGAGCTGGGGGTGTAGGGAACCCATTTTTCAGAGGGAATTACAGGAGTTCCCACTGTAGCATTTAACACCAGGTCTCCTCTCAACCTTGAAATATCTCCTTTATAGGAGAGAATCGTCAGCCAGGTTTCAGCTGAACCCTTGAAGAGGGAGGCTATCCTAGGGTCAGCTTCGCCCAGGAGGCTTCTCGGGATAGGATTCTCAAACAGCGGGGAAAGCCTTGTCTTTTTCAGGGTTTCACCTGAAATCTCAGGTCTGCCAGCTGTGAGGAGGAAGATGGTTATGGAGGTTTCACCTCTGGCTAAGGTTGAAATCTCTAGGGGAAAATAGGCGTGGTCAGTGTTGAAGCTGTAGACTAAGGGTTCAACGCTTCCAAGCTCCCCTGAAACCTCCACCAAATCCACAGCGTAATAGCTGTATCCCCGGGCGAGGTAGCTCTCAATAAGCCTCGCAGCCTTCTCCAAGCCTTCAGGTGCAGGCTCAGGAAGCCCGTGGGAGGATGTGAAATCTTTAAGCCAGCTGGCGAATTCCCCGGCGCTGCCAACCTTGGCAACAGTGACGTCGTGGAGGCCTATTTGCCTGTGAAATAAGATTTCAAGTTTCTTCTCCCTCTCAGCTTTCAGTCCGGTTGGCAGCTTCTGGGCTACAAAGTAGTCGGACAGGACTTGAAAAGCCTTTTCAGAGCCTTTCTCAACGGCGGGCATGGAAGGTAAGGGCAGAACTTCTAAGGCCCAGGTTTTCTCTTTAACGGTTTTCAAGTCCACGGAGAGTATGAGCACTTCCCGGCTTCCATTCCAGGCCACCACAGCCTTCTGCCCAGCCTCATAGATAGATGTGGGCTCAAGGGGGATGGCTCCCCTATCAGCTGAAGCCACGGGAGTGGAGAGAGCTGAAAGGGAAAGCAAGCAGAAAAATAGGAGGCCTAAAACCTTAACTCGGAGGTCAACCATCACCTGACACCAGAATTAAATGGGCTTCTAAACCGTTTAATCATACTGTTTAGAACAGCCTGTTCAAAAAGCTGAACGCCCACAGATAAAAAATGATGGATTTGAACTTGAGGCTTGGAGCCGGGAGCCGGATTTGAACCGGCGTGTAGCGAGTCTGCAGCCCGCCGCCTAGCCACTCGGCCATCCCGGCTTCTCAACTTTTAATTATCAGCTAAGCTTAAAATGTTTCCGAAAATCTATATCATAACGTTAAGGGTTTGGTTGCCTTCTTTACCGTGAAAGCCTTGTCTGAGGCCTCTAGCGGGGTTGGGATCTGGAAGAAAGGTCTTGCAGCCTTAAGCCTAGTTTTCATAGGTATCATTATAGTTTCAGCCGTGTATTTCTATGTTCAAGCTTCTCTAGCAGGTATGCCTGAAGCTGAAAACTTGGAAATAGAAGGTGTGAAAATAGACTGGAAGGATTCAAGGCTTACCGGCGTTGAAGTGGCGAACAACGGTTCAAAGCCTTTAGGCATTGTGAAGGTGGTTTTACTAGACGCGGAAGCTCGTCTAGCCGTGTACTCGCAGGGGTTTTCTCCTCCAGTCATGCTGAACGCTGGAGAGGTTAAAGTGGTGAATCTTTCGCATAAACTGCTGGCGCATCCTCGAGACTACGAAATAATGGTCGTTACAGCTGACGGAGCTGCTAAGACCTATGATTTCAGCTATCCTTTTAGGCGGCATACTGCTCATCCAGTTTAATTTGAATGAACAGGAATGAAAGTTGACCGTGAAAGTCGGTTTGGCTGTTGCAACGGGAGATGGCAGGCTTTTCTACGAGCTGGTGGAAGAGCTTAAACGTAGGGGAGTCAGGTTTCTGGTGAAACTTCCAGGGGAGCCTCTGCCCTTAACCGTTAAGGCTGTGCTAACCTCTGAGGCTGAGCTTTCCAAGGTGGAGGAGGCTGCCAAGTCCGGGATTAAAGTTGTAGCTTGCAGGCATGGGGAGGCTGGAAGGGCTGTTTCAAAAGCTCTGCTCGCCGTATACGGCTTGGAAAACAAGGTTTTCACCGTAGGGATAGATCCGGGTAAAACCTTGGGCTTTGCGGTGGTTGCAGGCGGAACAGTGGTGCACGAAGGCTCCTATGGAAGCCTTAAAAGGCTTTTCGAAGCCTTTGAAAAGGTTTTAGCCGAGTGGAAGCCTAAAAGAGTTGTAGTAAAGGTTGGAGGCAGCCCTAAAACGTGGCCTCCCAGCCTCAGCCTCCTCAAGCTTAAAGCTTTCCTTGAAGAAGCCTCCCGAAGGCTTAAGGTTGAAGTAAGCCTTAAACTCGTGGATGAGGCTGGAACCACTGTTAAGGCGAAAAGAAGGGGGGCCAAGCATAGGGGAGCCGACGAAGCGTCAGCCGTTGAAATCGCCCTAAGAGAGAGCTGAAAGGCTGAGGCGGCGTAAGCCTTGCCGGAGCTTAAGGTTGAAGCTGGCGAAACCCTTATGGTTTCAGGTCCAGCCTCCACCATGCTCTTGGAGGGAGAAGCCCACATTCTGGGAGCGCCTTTAAGGCCTGGAGAAAGGGTTACCATACGGAGGTGGAGGCTTCTCCCCGTCTACGCGGTTGAAAACTGCAGGGTAAAAGTTGAACTGGGCTCTGAGGGCTCCTTGGACAAGCATGACGGAAGCACCATCCCCGAGGACTGGTGGAGGGCAGCCAGCCGGATAGCTGAATCGTCCAGGCTGAAGCCCTTAACGGTTGCGGTGCTGGGAGGCGTGGACGTTGGAAAAACAGCCTTCACCGTTTTCCTGGCAAACCAGGCTCTAAAGGAAGGCGTGAAGGTGAGCGTTGTAGACGGGGACGTAGGCCAGTCAGACCTCGGCCCCCCATGCACGCTGGGAGCCGCCCAGCTTAGGAAACCCGTCTTCGACCTTTTCTTTGTCAACCCTGAAAGGCTTGAGTTCGCAGGTTCCACGACGCCTTCAAAGGTTAGAAAGCGGCTGCTGGAAGCCTTGAAGAGGCTGTGCTCCGAGGAGAGAAAGCGTTCAAGGCTGGTTGTTTTGAACAGTGACGGGTGGATTTCTGGGGATGGAGCTGAAGCCTACAAGGTAAGCCTTGTAAAAGCCGTGGAGGCTGAAGTTGCCGTTGGCCTTCAAACCTTAGGAGAGCTTGAATCCGTCCTAGAAAGGCTTGAAGCAGAAGGCTTCCAAGCGGTAAGGCTTCCAGCCTCCCCAAAGGTTAGAGCCAGAAGCCGCGGTGAAAGACGTGAACTCCGATGGCAGGCCTACGCCAAGTACTTCTCCGGGTCTTCCATTCGAAGTCTAAACCTCCACCAGGTCAAAGTTTCAGGCTTCCCAGAGCCTAAGCGGGGAGCAATCTTAGCCCTCTACGCTCCACGGGGGAGAAGGCTTCTAGGCATAGGTGTAGCCTTAACCTACAACAGGAAAAGGGAAACCCTGAAGGTTCTGACGCCTGTTAAAGGCTTCGTAGGCGAGGTTGAAATTGGCGAGGTTCTACCCGACTTCACGCTGGCAGGTTCTAGGCTTCATCCTCAACAATAATCTTCAACGCTTCCTTCACGGTTAGGGTTGAAGGAACAGGCTTCCCCCTGCCCTTGAGAACGTTCTGGGCTGCCCTGCCTATCTGGCCGGCAAACCTTGAGTCGGCTAGGTCTGCCAGGTGGACTATTAGGGCTTCTAAGGTTCGAGGAGGCATGGGACCCCACTCGCCGTGGCTGGCAGCCAGCACGTGGAGGAAGTCTAGGGGGAACCCTGCCTTCCCAGCGTCGGCTACCAGCATCGTTAAATGGTCAAGGCGGCTTCCAAGCTTGGAAAACTCGTAGCTCCCATTTTCCCTGACCCTGTAGGTTAAAGGCTTGTAAAGGTCGTGGAGCAGGGCTCCCGCTATCACGTAGTCCCTGTTAACCCTCTTAAACCCGTAGTGTCGAGCGAGGTTTTCCACCATGGCTAAGGCTATTTTAAGCATGGAAAGCGTGTGTTGAACCAGGCCTCCAGCATAGGCATGATGCTGGCTTCGGCCGGCCGGAGCCTCAAAAAAGTTTAAGCCTTCTCCTTCAAGCCGTTTAAAGGCTTTACGCAGGAAGCTCTCAACCCTACGTCTGAAGGCTTCATCCCTAACGGCTTCAACCGCCTTCCAAAATTCTCTTTCAAGCCTCCTCAAACCAGAGTCCACCATAAAACCCATTAAACCCCGAGCAAATAAAACTCTAGCAGCCGGGGTGGCGGAGCGGCCAACGCGTCGGACTCGAGATCCCCTCAGGAAATCCGATGGGCCTCACGGCCCGCATGGGTTCAAGTCCCATCCCCGGCGCCAGCCCTTGAAGTTCAGGAAGCCGGCTGGAAGGGTTACGGACGAGGCCTTGGGAAGGCTAGGTCCGTTATGTCTTTTATCTGGTCTATAAGGGTTCCCAAGAGGGTTAGCAGGATGTAGAGGGTTGGAGGGTTTCCCCTGCGTTTTAAGGCTTCCTCCTCTAGGCTTCTAAGGCTTTCAGCAGCGTCTTTTAGGCTTCTTAAAGCCTGGTTTACGGTTTTTTCCCCACGGGAGAAAAGGGCTTTAATAGCGTGCTCGTAGGTTGAGGAAAGCTTGCCGCTGAATTTCTCTAGGAAACCCCGGAAGGCTCTGGGGATTCCTCCTTGGGCTTTAAGCTTTGACACGAGCTCCGCTACCTCCACCGAGGTGTCCGCTATCCTTTCAACGAGGCTGGCGACAAGCCTGTAGTCAAGGCAGTCTATAGGCGAAATTCCAAGCTTCTCGCCAAGCCTCGGATTGACTATGAGGCTTCTGAGGATTCTCACCAAAAGGAAGTACAGCCTGTCTATTTCCTCGTCTTTATCTCTAACCTTCCCCGCTTCCTCAAGGTTTAAGGATAGAAGCGCTTCAAAGGCGTCATCTAGGAGGCTTTTCGAGAGAATGTACTGGCGTCTAAGAATTTTCTCGGGAGGTATGGCTGTAGCCTTCAGAAGACATTGGAGTAGTATCCGCCTTTCATCTTCCTCAATTATTTCCACGCCTATGAGGCGGCTTGCTGTACGCTTAATTCTCTCCCTGCCCTCTTCTCTGAGCCCTTGAGGCTCCTCAACGGCGATAAACTCGTAGCCTAGTAGGTAGCTGCTGAGGATGCTGTCCTCTATTCTTTCGGAGAGTTTCAAAACGATTTCCTGGGTTTCCTCCGCTCCGTATCGTGGGTCAAGAATGAGGCATCCGTCGACCCTCTCCTTAACATGGATGGGGGCCCCCTTCTGAAGCTTAAACCGTTTAGCCCACTCCCTGGGCAGGGTTACCAGGAAGGTTCCGTCCCTCGTAGACTGAAGCCTCCTAATCTCAACCGACAATTAAACCACCTACGCCTCATTAAGCCTAGGGCTTCCAAAGGATTTTTAGTCTATCCCCGGCTAAACTGTTATTAGCTACTGAAGAGCTTAAAATAGCAGTTGTGGGGATGGCTGCCTTTTCAGGTTAGGGGGATGAAACCCGTGGAAGACCTTGGCAAGGTGAAAGTGGACAGTAGAGACGGTTCTCTAAGCTATCTGGGAACCGAATGGGTTCTGCTGAGGGTTGAAGCCCTTCAAGGAATGTTTGACGAAACCACTAAAGCCTTCGGCTCAGGAGCCTACACCATCTGGTATCTGGCTGGTAGAGGAGCTGGAAAAGCCATGGCCGAACTTATCATAGGCCTCAAGGAGGAGGCCTCCAAGGAGCAGGTGGTTGAAAGAGTTTGCAGCGAACTCAGCAGGCTTGGCTGGGGGAGGTTTGAAGCTGAAAAACTTGACATCGACGGCGGAAAATACCTTTTCAGAGTTTACAATAACCCCTTCGCCCGGGGGAAAGAAACCGTTAAGGAGACAGCCTGCATCTACATTAAAGGCTACCTGGAAGGGGTTATGGAAGCCCTGACAGGCAAAAAGGTTAAGCTTAAGGAAGGGCTCTGCGTGGCTGAAGGAGCCCCCTACTGCGAGTTTGAAAGCCTGTAAACGTGAAAGGCTAGAGGACCGGCTTTGAAGAAGCTGTTTCCCTAGGCGGGCTGGTAAGCCTTGACAGCAGAATCCCTCCGAAAGGCTGTTAAAACCCTGTTTGAAGCTGGATACCAGCTTGAAGCTGAAGCCTTCGCCAGCCTTCAAAAGCTGTCTGAAACCTTAAACCCGGAGGAGCTTGCCAGCTGCCTCCTAGAAATCTTAAGGAGCAGACGGGTTGAAGTCCCTTTCATAGGAGCCTCCCTAGTCGAAGAGGCTGCTGAAAGGCTTAGGGGGAAAGCTGTTGGGGAAGCTTTAAAGCCTGAACTGACAGGTAAGCCTTCCTTTAAGCCTCTGGCCCGCGAATATGAGGCCGAAGTTAAAGTTTTAATGGACCCTACAGGCCGGTTGAAGTCGAAGGGCGAGGTGGGAAGCTTCCTTGAATACTTTAGGGACAGATTTGAAAAGCTTAGGAAGCTTTTAATGCAAAGGCTTGACTGCCGTGATGCTTCAACGCTGGCAGAGGCTTTAACCGCTTCTCAAGGTTCCAAAACCAAGTTTGTATGTATGGTTTCAGGCAAGGTTAGCCGTGGAGTCAGGGTTTTCCTGAAGGTTGAAGACTTGGAGGCTTCAGCAACGGTGCTGGTTCAGCCTTCAGCCCGTAATCCAAGAATCGCCGAGAAGGCTTCAGGCATCCTCCTAGACCAAGTAATCTGCGTTTCGGCTGTGAAGTTCAGGGAAGACTTTTTCCTCGCTGAAGACCTCATGCTTCCCGAGGTTCCCCAGCATAAGCCTGCCACCTCCGAGCAGCCTTTAGCAGTCCTCCTCATCTCAGACCTCCACGTTGGAAGCAGAATTTTCGAGGCAGAACTTTTCAGGAAGCTTCTGAACTGGCTTAAGGGGCGGCTTGGAAACCATAGGCTTGTGGAGGCGGCGGGAAAAATCAAGTATCTGGTGGTTGCCGGAGACCTAGTAGACGGGGTTGGCGTGTACCCTGAACAGGAGAGGGAGCTGGAAACCCCTGACATTTACAGGCAATACGAGCAGGCAGCCAGGCTGATGGAGCAGGTTCCAGACTACATCCAGCTCATAGTTATCCCGGGGAACCACGACGCCTGCAGGAGAGCTCTGCCTCAGCCTGCCATAAGCCGGGAGTACGCTAAACCTTTGTACAGGCGTGAAGGCCTGGTTTCCCTTGGAAACCCCAGCCTAATCCGGCTTCACGGAGCATCCTTCCTCCTCCACCACGGGAGAAGCCTGGAAGATGTTTTGGCAAGCCTTCCAGAGGCAAACCATGAAGACCCTGTAAAGTCCATGGTGGCACTGCTGAGAAGCAGGCATGTGGCTCCAGTCTACGGGCAGCGTACGCCTATAGCCCCGGAGCCGTCCGACTGGCTGGTAGTTGAAGAAGTCCCAGACTTCTACCATGCAGGGCACATCCACATCTACGGCTATACGGTTTACAGGGGTGTCCGCCTGGTGAACTCAGGATGCTGGCAGGGGCAAACCAGCTACCAGCAGAGGCTCGGGCTTACACCCACCCCTGGAACAGCAGCCCTCGTAGACCTTCAAACCGCAAACGTGGTGTCCCTAGACTTTAAAGCCCTCTAACACCCTTCCACAAGCCTAACCCCTTGACGAGGAGGTCTGCCATCCTTAAAGGCTCAGGCCTGCCTCCGAAAACCGTAAGCCTCCTCACCGCTTCCAAGGCTTCGCCAGCCGTCAAGCCGAAGGCTGAAACGTAGACACGCCCCCCGGGAAGCCTAAGCTCGACAGGCTCTCCAACCTTCTCGAGAACTTTAAGCCTCCGCTCCCAGTCGCTGAAATGTCTTTTCAAAGCTCTCTCCACAGCCCTCCGCCGGGGCTTCCTAGGCAAAACAACGATTACAGGCTTCCTAAGCCGCCTATAGGCTTCTTCAGGATCTACAACGTTAAACCCTGCGTAGGCCAGAGAGGAAAGCATGACAAGGCTGAACCTGCCCTTCCAGGCTTCAGCCATACCCAGCAGCCTTCCAGTAGCGTCAAACCCGTCTACCCCCACCAGCGAAACCGAAACATCAACAAGCCTGAAGCCTTC
>LUCC01000012.1 GCA_001593855.1 Candidatus Hecatellales archaeon B24
TGTAAAGGTGGATTTCACCTTCATCCCTCTGGAGACCTAGGAGCTCTGCCACAAGCTTTTTCTCAGCTTTCCCTCCGTATAGCACGTATACTCCCTTTCCAAGCTCAAGCCTTCTGACCACAACTATTGGCAGGTAAAGCTTGGAGTGCATCACCCTTGGAACGGCTACAGCCAGGCTTTCCAGGTCCCTACGTTTAAAGTAGATTTTCGAGCCGTCCACAGCCTCGACGCTTGGCTCCTCTTCTGCTAGGAGCTGTGCTAGGGTTTTCCTGTTTTTGGGCATGTGGGCGTTAAGCTTCTTGATAAGCCTCTCTATGCCTGTGAGGTAGCGTTCGTATCCGCGGTACTCCCACATGGCTTCTTCACAGCTCCCGCTTCTTCCTGCCTCTCTTAGGTTTAACGGCGACCATGGCATGAGCTTTATCGTAGGGCTCTAAAACGATTTCCTCTAGGATCTGGAATCCTCTACGCTGGAGAACCTGGATTTCCCTTTCGAAGACTTCTTCAGGCTTAAGGGTTACGTCTATGCTTCTGGCTTTGAGAGCTATGAGGCCGCATCCTTCAGGCTTGAGGAAGTAGTCAGCGTTGTCGGCTAGAACTTTAGCCTGCTCTGGCTGAGCTATGTCACAGTATATAACGTCCACCTTCTCCACCATCCACCTGTAGGCTTCAGGATGCCTCGCATCTGCCATTACAGGAATCATGTTATCTCGAAGGGCACAGACGTTGCTCACCAGCTCCCTCATAACCCTCTCGGAAAATTCCACGCAGAAGATTCTTCCTTCAGCCCTGACGATGTCTGAAACATGGCTTGCCGTGGTTCCAGTGGCGGCCCCTAGATATAGGACTTTCGAGCCTTTCTTGAAGGGGAAAACTTTAAGCTGCTTGAGGATGGCTGCAGCCAGCTTGCTTCTGTAGGGATCCCAGAGCCTGTACTCTTCGCCCTTAAACTTTACAAGTCTTTCCCCGTAAACTGTGTGTTTGGGAGTTAGGTTTAAGGTTGCAAGCCTACGGATTCCATCCTCTAGGAAAGCCCAGTATACACCTTGGAAGACTTCATGGGGCTTAACCCTAACAGGCAAGGCTACCTTCGCCTTTTCCGCTTCCTCTTCCTTCCCACGGCTTTCCTTTCAGGCTTGGAGGGACGTCTATACTTCTCCTTGATTTCTCTAACTCTCCTTTCAAGGTCTGCCTTAAGCCTGTCCCCCACAAAGTTTCCGCTGAAAACGTCTACCTTGGCTGCTATGGATATTTTACCTGCGACAGCCCTGGCAATTTTACCTCTCTGCCATCTTGGAGCCTGATGGAGGAGGGGATGCTGGAAGATTATGCCGTGCTTAGGAGGCCTGGCCCCTGTTCTTAAGGCCCTGAAAAGAGCTTTTTCAGCTCCTAAAACCTGGATGGTGCTGGATGGAAGCCTCGCCAGCTCTTCCAAGCCTCCTGCCAGCGAGATAAGCCTTGCGCTGATAGTCGGGCCTGCCAGAGCCTTAAGGTTTGGAGCTATCTCATCCAAGATTTTATCCACTCTTTCCGCTAGGGTTTTCCTCATTTTGAAGCCTTCAAGACATAGCCTGCAGAGGGATTGGAGGGATTCCAAGTCTTCCCTGTCCATGGGGGCTCCCAGCGACGTTCTTGCAGCTTCCTCTACGGCTTTGGCTTTACCCTTCGGAACTCCGGCTTCCACCAGTTTTTCAACGGTGAAATTTTCTTTTCCACCTAGCGATGCCACAAGCCTTGCGTAGGTTTCATGAGCCTCCACGAGGCGGTTTAACTCTGGGAAGTGGAGGCCGAACCATTCTCTTATCCTCCCAGCCATCACGTTTAGGGCTTTGTCAAGCTCGTCTACGGCTGAAACCGCTTGAACTACAACTTTGTCCTTCCTAGCCGCAGCCTCCCGAACTCTAAGCCTGCTAACCCAAGTTGAAATCTCCCGGAGCCTGTCGTAGAACTGTTCAGGCTTACCCACGTAGCCTATTTCAACAGCTGTCTCAGCGAGGTTTGAGCGGACAGCTTCTCCAGCCCTGCTGGGCGATTCAACTTCAACCTCGACTTTAAGCCTGTCCTTTACGGCTGCAGCCAGCTTCTCGTTTTCGAAAACAAGATGCGTGAAGCCTGAAGCCTTAAGTTTTTCCACCAGCCTTTTCACTTCAGAGGTAACCTCTCCGCTTTCTATTTTTAGGAGCAGGCTTGCAGCTTTCTCAGGCTTCTTGGGGAAAAACGCCTTGTCCATGATTTCGCCTTTATCGTTGAGGGCTAGAAGTCCGAAGGCCGTTTCAACCAGGTAAGCTTTAGCCAAGGCCTGTTAAACCCCTTCTCCCAGTGAGAAAAGAGTTATACGGGCTATCCTTATAAAGGGTATGAAGTGGAGGGTTTAAAGGTTATGGTTAAACCCTGCCTCCAAGTGGAACTGGCAGGAGTGAAACTTGAAAACCCCCTTATGAATGCTTCAGGAATTCTGGGGCTTACATCCTACTCGCTGGCCAGGCTTGCTGAAGCCGGGCTGGGCGCCTTGGTAACTAAGTCCGTAGGGTTGAAGCCTAGGCCTGGAAGCCCTAACCCCACCGTGGTTGAAGTTCCAGGAGGCTTGGTGAACTCTATGGGGCTGCCTAACCCAGGCTTGGAAGCCTTCAAATCCGAGGTGGAGGAGGCCCTCTCAAAGATTGGGAAGCCTCTCTTCGTAAGCGTCTTCGGCTTCAGCCCCGGAGAGTATGGGGAGGCTGTTAGGAAGCTTAGCCGGCTTCCCGTCGCAGGCTTCGAGCTTAACGTTTCATGCCCCCACGTTGGGGGTGTCGGAGAGATAGGGGGAAGCCCTGAAGCCCTAAGGGAGGCTGTTAAGGGTGCTAGGGCTTCAACCGGGAAGCCTCTGTTCGTCAAGTTGAGTCCGAACCTTACAAGCTTTGCTGAGGCTGCCAGGGTGGCTGAGGAGGCTGGGGCTGACGGCATTGTCGCTACCAACACGGTTAGGTCTATGGTTATAGACTTGGAGGCTGAGAGGCCTCTGCTGGCAGGAGTCTACGGCGGGCTTTCAGGGGCAGCCCTCAAACCTGTAGCCATCCGATGCGTCTACGAAGCCTATGAGACTGTTAAAATACCGGTTGTGGGATGCGGGGGAATATTCACGTGGCGAGATGCGGTAGAATACTTTATGGCTGGAGCCTCAGCCGTCCAGGTTGGAACAGCCATAGCCTACAGGGGGCTTGAAGTCTTCAGAGACATTCTAAGCGGGCTTTCAGCCTACCTAGAAGCGAAAGGGCTGGACGACTTAAGCAGACTGGTAGGTGTAGCCCATAAGAGGTGAAAGCCTTGCCTCTTCCTTTAAGCCTGGGACCGAAAGGCAGGCCGAGAATGGTTAAAATCGAGAAGGCCAAGGCGGAAACTCCTCAGGTTAGAACCTTGTTTTTCATGGATGAGGCTTGCGGCAGGGCTGAGCCTGGACAGTTTGTAATGGTTTGGATTCCAGGTGTAGACGAGGTTCCTATGAGCCTCAGCTATATTGGAAGCTTTGAGCCGGACGGTTTATCGGCTGTAACCGTTAGAAGGGTTGGAGAAGCCTCTGAAGCCCTTCACAGGCTTGAAGTTGGAGGGCTCCTAGGTGTTAGAGGACCTTTAGGCAGAGGCTTCAAACCGGTTGAGGGAAGAGTTATGCTGGTGGGAGGAGGACTTGGAATAGCCCCCATGAAGACTCTGCTTCCAAAACTTAGAAGACTGAACTGCGAGGCCACCGTCGTCATGGGAGCCACAACCGCCAGCGAAATGGCCTTAGCCGGAGAAGTTGAACGGTTGCTTTCAGGATGGGGCAGGCTTCTCAAGGCTACAGACGATGGAACCCTGGGGTTTAAGGGCACCGCAGCCCAGCTTGCCGCTGAAATCCTCAAGGAGGACAGCGGCTACAGCCAGCTTTACGCCTGCGGCCCTGAACCTATGCTTGTCAAGATACTGGAACTAAGCTTCAAGTATGGAATCCAAGCCCAGCTAAGCCTTGAAAGATACATTAAATGCGGCATGGGCATCTGCGGCTCCTGCACAGTTGGCCCCTACCGGATATGCGTTGACGGCCCGGTCTTCACAGGCCAAACCCTCAAAGACCTACCCGAGTTCGGCAAAACACGGAGAGACCCTTCTGGAAGAAGCATTCCCGTATAAGGCTTAGAAAAGCTAAAGTGAGTATTCTTTAGAAACGATTGTTAGATTCAATTTTCGGGTGAGGAAGGCTGAACGTGGAGGAGTTTGCCAGCTTCTGTAGGATACCTCCTGACGGGACGCCTTTAAAACTTGGTAAGGCTACACCCATCAAGCATTATAGGTCTGAACGTGATGTAGCAGTTAAGATTATGACGGCAGCTGTATGGGTGCTGCTTTCAGCCGTAACTGTTATTACGGGGTATGAGGCCTTTGAAACCCTGCCATGGGGGCAAGCCCTCCTCTTAACTTCAGCTTTAGCCACCCTTTCAGCCGGAATTCTAGGCGTCACCTACCTTTTTGCACCGAAGGCTTTTGATTTAACTTCAGCAGGCGTGGTGGTTTTAAGACCTGTCAGAAGCTTCCTAATTCCCTACAGCCAGATAGTTGAAGCCAGACCTTTAAGGAAGCTTACTTGGAAGGGGATAAGACTTTTCGCTTCAGGAGGCCTCTACGGCTTCTTTGGGCTTTTCTACTTTGCAGGAATAGGTAAAACCTGGACTTACACGGCGAGGAGGAGCCGGGTGATCCTGTTGAAAACCAAAAGCAGAGGCCAGTATGTAATCGGTCCTGAAGAGCCTGAAAACTTCCTCTCCCAGCTACTATCCTACCAAGAAATAAAGTCTGGCGCCGGGGAAGGGATTTGAACCCTTGAGGGCCCCTAGGGCCCACAGGCTCTCAAGGCCTGCGCTTTTGTCCACTCAGCCACCCCGGCTTCAAAAATAGTTATCTTTAGGGGAAACTTAAACTTAAGGTTGAAAACTGGAAATAGAGTAGAGAAAAAGATGTGGGGCTTATTTTTAGGGTGGTTTAGTAGGGCATTTCTCCTGGTGACGGGCCTCCGCCGCCTTTGGTTTCGGTTTTCATTTTTGCAGCTGCGATTAGGTCGTCGATGCGAAGTATCATGGCTGCAGCCTCGACAGCCGACTTTACGGCCTGCTCTTTGACGCTTTTAGGTTCTATTACACCCTGCCTCCACATGTCAGCTGTTTTGCCTGCGAACACGTCGACACCCCAGCCAAGCCCGTTGGGCTTCTCATGTTTAGCTCTCATGTCCACCATGATGTCTATGGGGTCAAGCCCTGCGTTTTCAGCTAGGGCTTTAGGTATAACCTCGATGGAGTCTGCGAAGGCTTCTATGGCCAGCTGCTCCCGGCCTCCAACTTTGGCAGCGTAGGTTCTAAGCCTCTTGGAAAGCTCAGCTTCGATGGCTCCTCCTCCCGGAACAATTTTCGGGTCTTCGTATACGTCTGCAATCACTGATAGGGCGTCGTGAATCCCCCTTTCAGCTTCGTCCACAAACCTTTCGAAGCCTCCTCTAATCAGTATGCCCACCGACTTCGGGTTTTTGCATCCCTCAACGAATATCATCTTGTCGTCTCCGATTCTCCGCTCCTCGACGAGTTCAGCTTCGCCAAGGTCCTTGCCGGTTAGGTCGTCGATGTTCGTCACAATTCTGCCTCCTGTAGCCCTGGCAAGCTTTTCCATGTCCGACTTTTTAATTCTCCTAGCCGCCAGCACTCCCTGTTTTGCTAGGAAGTGTTGGGCCATGTCGTCGATGCCCTTCTGGCAGAAGACCACGTTGGCACCAGCCTTCCTAATCTTATCAACCATCTCCTTAAGCATTTTAGCTTCCTCGTCTAGGAAGGCCTTCATCTGGGTTGGGTCTCTGATTCTGATTTCAGCGCTTATCTCTGTTTTCTCGATTTCAAGCGGGCATTCTAGCAGGGCGATTTTAGCCTTTTCGATTCTTTTAGGCATGCCAGCGTGAACAACCTCCTTGTCTATGATTAGCCCGTTTATGAGCCTTGTGTCGGCGAAGCTTCCTCCAGCCTTCTTGGTTATCTGAATTAGGTCTACGTCGGCAACCCACTTGTCACCCCTCTGCTCGGCTATGGTTTTCACGGCTTTAATGGCCATGTCGATGATTTTCTCCCGGGCGGATGCTATGGCTTTGCTTCTAACCGCTGTGGAGGCCACCTTCCTCAGGGTTTCACGGTCTTCACGCTTTATTTCTTTGGCTAGCTGGTTAAGCTCTTCAAGGGCTTTCTGAGCAGCCTTCCTGTAGCCTGAGACCACTAGGGTTGGATGGATGTTTTGGTCTAAGAGCTCTTCAGCCTTTCTCAGCAGCTCGCTGGCAAATATCACAACGCTTGTGGTTCCGTCGCCAACCACGTTATCCTGGGTTTTAGCAGCTTCCACCAGCATTTTCGCGGCTGGATGCTGAACGTCTATCTCCTTGAGGATGGTGGCACCGTCGTTGGTTACTGTCACGTCTCCGAGGCTGTCAACAAGCATTTTATCCATTCCGCGGGGGCCGAGGGTGCTTCTTAAGACTTCCCCGATGATTTTCGCGG
The DNA here is from genome assembly GCA_001593855.1 of Candidatus Hecatellales archaeon B24. Classification (GTDB taxonomy): domain Archaea; phylum Thermoproteota; class Bathyarchaeia; order Hecatellales; family Hecatellaceae; genus B25. The sequence goes on from LUCC01000012.1 coordinate 6,537, forward strand.
CCATAATATTGTTACGCTGGGCTGTTTTACCCCTGGTTCTGCCTGTGCCTTCCTTCAGAACCAGGACGGGAACGGTTCCTGTAGCAGCTCCTGTAGCAGCCAAACTTTACACCTCCCTTTTTAAGGCTTAGGAAAATTCGCTTTCTCCTCCACCTGTCTCCTCACCTTTCTTACCCGGGGTTTCGCCGGCTTTCACCTTTGAAGCTGCGATTACGTCGTCGATGCGGAGTATCATGGCTGCAGCCTCAAAGGCAGACTTGATTATCTGCTCTTTGACGGAGACAGGCTCTAAAACGTCCTCCCTGTACATGTCTTTGACTTTCCCTTCGAAGACGCTTATTCCAGCCCACTTCTCTCCTTTCTCGTGGCGTGCTCGAAGCTCCACTTGAATGTCTATGGGGTCAAGCCCTGCGTTTTCAGCCAGCGTTATAGGTATAACCTCGAGGGCGTCGGCGAAGTCTAGGGCTGCCAGCTGCTCCCTGCCGCTTAGGGTTTGAGCCCAGCTTCTAAGCTTTGAAGCCACCTCAGCCTCTAGGGCTCCTCCCCCAGCCACGATTTTAGGTTTGATGATGGCGTCTCTAATCACGGATATGGCGTCGTGGAGGGAGCGTTCAGCTTCGTCCACAACCCTTTCCGTTCCTCCACGCACTAGGATGGTCAGTGAACGCGGGTTCTTGCAGCCTTCGATGAAAACCCACTTGTCTTCTCCTACTTTTCGCTCCTCGACGAGTTCAGCTTCGCCGAGGTCTCCAGCTGCCAGCATGTCCACGTTGTTAACGATTCTGCCTCCTGTAGCCTTTGAAAGCTTGTCCATGTCCGACTCTTTAACTCTTCTCACGGCGAGGATTCCCTGTTTTGCTAGGAAGTGTTGGGTCATGTCGTCTATGCCCTTCTGGCAGAAGACCACGTTGGCACCAGCCTTCCTAATCTTATCAACCATCTCCTTAAGGATTCTGGATTCCTCGTCTAGGAAGGCCTTCATCTGCTCAGGGCTTTCGATGTGTATTTTCGCGTCGAACTCTGTTTTCTCGATTTCAAGCGGGCAGTTTAGCAGGGCGATTTTAGCTTTTTCGATTCTTTTAGGCATGCCAGCGTGAACAACCTCCTTGTCTATGGCTACGCCTCTGATGAGCTTGGTGTCGGTTATGGAGGCTCCGGACTTCTTCTCCACTTTTATGTCTCCTATGTCAACCTTGTAGCCGCCGTCTACTTTCTGGGCTATCTGGAGGACGGCGTCTACCGCTATGTTTGCCAGGTACTCCCTGTTTTCCGAGACAAGCTTGCTTGCCATGGAGGTCATGGCTATCTTCCTCAGGATAGCCTTGTCGGTTGGACGGATGTCCTTGGCAACTTCGTCGCAGAGTTCCAGTGCTTTTTCAGCAGCCTTAGCGTAGCCGTCCACTATGATGGTGGGGTGAACATTTTTGTCTATTAGAAGTTCAGCTCTTTCCAGGAGAGCCCCCGCAAGGATGACCACGCTGGAAGTTCCGTCGCCAACCTCTTGGTCTGTTGCTTTAGCTGTTTCCACCAGCATTTTCGCGGCTGGATGCTGAACGTCCATCTCCTTGAGGATGGTGGCACCGTCGTTGGTTATGGTTACATCGCCGAAGCTTGAAACAAGCATTTTATCCATGCCTTTGGGTCCCAGGCATGTTCGAACCATTTCAGCAACTATTTTGGCTGCGGTTATGTTATTTTTCTGGGCTTCTCGACCCCGAGTCTGAGAGGTACCCTCTTTAAGGATTAGGATAGGCTGGCCAGACTCGGTTACAGCCGGGATAGCCTGTGCCATACTGCATCAACCTCCAAAACGTTTCCACTTCCTAGTTTAATTACTCCTGAAAAGGGAAAAACTAACCGATATTTAAGGTTTTCCGGGAAGCCGGCCTTCCCCGGCTGGATTCCCCTTTTAACCCCACTTATGCTGGGGGTGCCTACGTCTTTTAACCTTGAAGAGGCCCCGAGATTTTTTGCCTGCTGATGTCAGCCCCCTGAAAACTCTTCCCCTGGCAGGGCTTCCAACCTTAAACCTGTCAGCCGGCTTGGATTTAACAGAGGGAGAAGCCTTACCCTGCCGTATGAGTTCTGCCAGGTCTTGGAGAACTTCAATGTTTTCTTGGTGGACGGTGCTTCTACGCTTGTCCACGTAGATTCCAAGTCTTCTGGCCTCTTCTAGGCCTATTCCAGCCTTCTTTAGTTCTTCCAGGCTGAAGCCTCTGCCTTTCCTTAAAACTTTTCCACGCCCTAAAACGAGGGGGTACTGGTGGTGGAATCTGACGGCAGCCAAGGCTTAAGCCCCCTTCTGCCTTAAGGCTTAAGGCGTAAGCCAGTTCCTTATATAATTTTTCCCAGCCTTAACGTTTAAGCCGAAAAGCTCATTAACTTCCAGCCCTGTTTCTCTTTTGACCTAGACGATGGGCAGCCGTATCACGCTGGTTTCAGCTCCAAAGCTCAGAAGCAGAAGCAGCAGGGTGGCCGAGCTTCTTCCAAGCCTTAAGCAGGACGCCCTCTTCCTCGACTTTACCAGGGAAATAGAAGAGTACGTGAGAATGCTGGCGGAAGGCTTACCCTACAGCTACGTTATATCCGAAATCAGGAAGCACAGGCTTATACCGGAAGCAGTGGCCAGCAGCTGGGAGTATCATGCTGAACCTGTCCTACGTAACCTTCAAAAGCTTAAACGGCTTAACCCTGAACTTGAAATCCGCTGTTACGGGGCTTCCTCCTACGAGCACTTCTCAGCTCAGATAGCCGTGAAGATAGCTCTTCTAACGCTTAGAAGCATAACCACGAGAAAGGTGAAGCCTGAAGCCTGGAGGAGGCTGCTGGAAGAAGAGGCAAAGATAAGCTTGGAAAGCCTTGAAGACGAGGCAGACCTCCTAGCCAGCCAGGCTTCTAAATACCATAAGAGCACCTGCGTCTACGGGGCTCCCCCTGAACCCTTCAAAGAGAAGCTTGTGGAGAGAAGAGTTGAGGTTAAAGTTATCCAGGTGGACCCCAACTACCATTTAACCCCTATGGAAACCCTGAAGCGTGAAGTAGCCTTGGGCATAGCTACCGATGAACGCGTAATGCAGCTTGTTAAGGCTCACATAGAATACATTAAACGTTTCGTGCTTCTGAGCGGAAGCCTTGACGAGGCCTACGAACGCTGGGTTAACGCTAGAAAACGTGAAAACGCTTAAAGGCGGAGGGAGGCTATTTCCTTTTTAAGCCTATGCAGGTCGTGGAGGCTTTTATGGAGTTCAAGGTGGAGGCTTTCCCAGTCCACGGATTCCTTGTTAAGCCTTGAAAACAAGAAGCCGGTGGTGAGGAGGAGGCTTCCGCAGAGGTTGCTGGCTAAGGGCTCTGGAACTGCTAGGAAAAGAAGACCCATTCTCATGAGCTTCTTACCAGCCTCTTTAAACCTGTTCTTCTGGACGAGTTCTTCGACTAGGCTTATCTCGCTTGGAAGCCTTTGGAGGCTCGTGTAGGTGCCACCGTATAGGCTTGCCAGCTCCTTAGCTGTTTCTAAAACCCGTTTAAGTCTTTCCAGCTCTTCCTTCCCTGAAAATTTGCCTGCTGAAGGCTGGCTGCAGAGGAGGTTAGGCTCCAAGCTGGACACCTGAAAAGTTAAAGCTCAACGCAGAAAATAAAAACTTCCCTTGGAAACTTACATTCGTCTTAAAGCTTTAAATGTTAATTTACGCTGGAAAACGGCGTTTACAGGGCTTATCTCTGCAAAAAAGCAGGTTTCACAGGATTAACTTTTAAATGTACTAGGATAACAGGTTAAACGCCTCATGGGGGAAGCAGCCCGAAAGCCTTTTCAAACCTTTCTCGAAGCAGACCTTCAAGCTTGCCTGTTTTAACGTATAGGCCTACGGGTTCAGGAGCTTCTATTTGGCCGGAGGTTGGAGCGTAGAAGACTAGCAGGTCTTTGAAGTCTGAGAAGACTAGGTTCAAGGGGAGGAAGAAAGTTTCAATTCTGGGGTTAAACTCTTTGAGGAAGGTTTCAAAGTTTTGGAGGCCTATGGACTCCCTTAGGGAGCGGTCTAAGACGGTGACCGTTCTGGCTCCCCTACGCTTCGCGATTTTTAGGGCTTCAACCATCTGCTGGAAGACTTCAGGAGGCAGGGAGGCACAGCGGAAGATTAGCAGGCTTGAAACTTCTCTGGCAAGCTTAACGGCTGCAGGGTAGGTTTGGCTTTCACCCCTTATAACCCAGGCGTCGAAGGTTTCCTCAGACCTGCTGGAGTAGTAAACCTTCTGGACGGTTTTAAAGCCGCTGTCAAGTTCGCCCAAAACCTGCCTTATACGCATTTCCAGGGAGACCTCTGGAGGCGTGGGCGTGTAGTGGGTTGGTCTTTCCACCGATTTCCGCTGAACGAGGTTCTGCCTTTCAAGCTTGTGGATTACGTCGTATATTCGTGTTCTCGGAACTCCGGAGGCTTCAGCCAAGGTTTTGGCGTCGGCGCTTCCAAGCTTTAATAGGGCTAGGTAGGCTTTAGCCTCATATTCGGTTAGGCCCAGCCTTTTCAGGAAGTTTAGGAGGTTTTCCAACCTGACTGAGATAATACTCCTAAAGTTACAAAAACTTTATTTCCCAACCCGGAAGAATACATCTTAACACCACATCCTAAGGATGGGTTACCTACCGTGATGTCTCCCCTGAAGACTGCAGGCGAAACCCGTTACGCCGCTGAAACCGTCGACCTCACCAAGGTTTACAGGTCTGGAGCCTACAAGGTATACGCCCTCCGAAACGTAAACATTAAAATTAGGAGGGGGGAGTTTCTGGCAGTCGTCGGGCCTTCAGGCTCAGGAAAGTCAACGCTTCTAAATCTGCTCGGAACCCTCGACCAGCCTACAAGCGGCAGAATCCTCATAGACGGCTTTGACACGTCGAAGCTTAGCGGAGGAGAACTTGCCAGGCTTAGAAGTCGGAAGATAGGCTTCGTATTCCAGGCATACAACCTGATAAACCGGACAAGTGTGCTTCGAAACCTTGAACTTCCAGCCATGGTTCTCGGGGTTCCAGCTGGAGAGCGGAGGAGGAGAGCCCTAGAGCTTCTGGAGCTCATGGGGCTGAGGCAGGAAGCCTACAGGAAGCCTACGGAGCTCAGCGGAGGAGAACAGCAGAGGGTGGCGATAGCACGAGCTCTCATGAATAATCCAGCCCTAGTGCTGGCTGACGAGCCCACAGGAAACTTGGACTCTAAAACGGGGAGAAGCATTTTTGAGCTGCTTAGAAAGCTCTGCCACGAGCAGAGCGCAACAGTTATCGTGGTAACTCATAATCTAGAGCTTGCCTCCATGACTGACAGGATAATCCATCTTAGAGATGGAATGGTTATTAGAGAGGAAGGGTGAAAACTGGTTGAAGAGTTTAAGCTTCTGGAAACCTACTCTGCTGCTAACCATTTTGGCTTTAGCATGTTTTCAACCTGTGCTTCCGGCAGCTCAAGCTCAAAGCGTAAGCCTAAACGTTGTTAGGGTTTACTGGGGTTCAGACGGAAGCTTACAGCCTAAGCCCGGAGACAAAAACGTGCCCTTAAACGTTATCGTGCAGAACACTGACACCTCAACGATAAACCATTTGATGGCTAGGCTTAAACTTCATGGAACACCCTTCACAAGTTCTACGGGAGCGTTGGAGGCCTATGCTGGAGCGTCAGCCATACTTCCCGGCGGAACAGCAACCCTATCCTTCAGGCTTAACATAGCTGAGGAAGCAGCCCTCAAAGATTACACGTTGCCCCTTGAATTCACCGTTTTAACATCTAAATACGCCTCTGGAGTTGACGTTTCCCTTCACGTTTCAATCCCGCTTTACGGAGAGGTCAGATTTTCAGCTTCCCTCGAACCCTGGGAGGTTCCCCCGGGAGTTAAAGAGGTGAAGCTGAAAATTGAAAACTTCGGTGAAGCAGAAGCCTCAGACGTCAGAATTAATGTTTCCCCTGTTTCGCCTTTAACGCTGGCTGAAGGCGATGGCCTATACACGCTGAGCAGGATAGCCCCCTCCACCACGGAAACCTTAGACCTGAAACTTTACATTCCAAGCAGTCTTGAGGGAAACGTTGGCACCGTTAACGTCAGTATAAGCTACCAGGACGCCTACGGCAGCCAGCGAAGTGAAAGCAAAAGCTTAAGCCTGAAGGTTTCAAACCTTAAGGAATGGTTTAACGTAACGGTTTCGCCTGAAACCATAAGGCCGGAGGAGAACACGGTAACCTTCACTCTCTCCAACCAGGGGGACGGAACCGCTGAAGACGTGGAAGTCAAGCTTACACTCCCCCAAACCTTAAGCCTCCTTAAGTCTGACAACGTTTGGAAGTTCAGCTCAGTGGCTCCTGGAGAAGAAGTTTCCTTTGAAACGGAAATTTACGCTTCGACGG